>NZ_JBFDAH010000010.1:0-186552 GCF_040719265.1 Aliikangiella maris
TTGATCGCGGAATGAGATTGCGCAGCCGGAACTCACCATTTAAAATGCTTCTGCGCATGATTGGCTGATAAAAAATCAATGGGGTTTTCTTTTTTCAGGGGCGACTAGGTATTATACAATAGATGCAGATAAGCCCGGCAAAATAAATTTTTACCGAGCATAGATTACTTTATTCAGAGTTGAGGTTACTTATTCTTCAACAGCTTCGCTTTGACTATGCGATTGAGGTAAAAGTTGTTCACGAATGATTCTTTCAATCTCTTCAGCGATTTCAGGATTTTCAATTAAATAGTCAGTTACTTTTGCTTTACCTTGACCAATACGATCACCGTTATAGCTATACCAAGCGCCTGCTTTATCGATAATATTTTGCTGTACACCAATATCGATAATTTCACCTAAACGAGAAGTACCTTGTCCATATAAAATTTGAAACTCGGTTTGTTTAAATGGCGGTGCGACTTTATTTTTAACTACTTTAACTCGAGTTTCATTGCCAATAATTTCTTCCCCTTGTTTGACAGCACCAATACGGCGAATATCTAAACGAACGGACGCATAAAATTTTAACGCATTTCCACCGGTAGTTGTTTCGGGGCTACCAAACATTACACCAATTTTCATTCGAATTTGATTAATAAAAATGACAGTACAGTTGGTTTTTTTTATGTTAGCCGTTAGTTTTCGCAATGCCTGCGACATTAAACGAGCTTGCAATCCCATATGTGAATCGCCCATATCGCCTTCAATCTCAGCTTTTGGGGTCAATGCAGCGACAGAGTCAATAATAACCAGATCAACGCCACCTGAACGAACTAGCATGTCACAAATTTCTAATGCTTGCTCTCCTGTATCAGGTTGTGACACCAGCAGTTCATTAAGGTTAACTCCTAATGCCTCAGCATAGATAGGGTCCAATGCATGTTCAGCATCAACAAATGCGGCCGTCCCACCTTGTTTTTGACACTCAGCTATTGCTTGCAAGGTTAGCGTTGTTTTTCCAGACGATTCCGGACCATAAATTTCAATTACACGACCTTTAGGAAATCCGCCAATACCAAGGGCAATATCTAGCCCAAGAGAGCCACTGGAAATAGTACCAATTTTTTGTGCTTGAGCCTCTCCCAAGCGCATCACGGAACCTTTACCAAATTGCCTTTCGATTTGACTCAGAGCGGCATTGAGTGCCTGTTTACGATTATCGTCCATTCTGTTCTCCACAACGTTTTGTTAATTCGGTTAAATTTTTTACTTAGATTCAAGTCGGCGGCAGCACAACAGGAATCTTCTAATGCTTAACAATACCTAGAAACTAGTCTAATGACGTTCAATTACCTTTATCAGTGTCAACCTCTAGTATCAACCTTTAGTGCCTAACACTTTTGTGTTTATAGACTTTTGCACTTTGAATTTCACACTATAAATTACGGTAGCCTAGGTCGTAGCGCCTTTAATTGTCGTATAGGCAATAGTTTCGAGTTTAATTAGCAGTTAGCGATTAATTTTTGCTCTCAAAACTGGTTAATTCAAACCAGCGTCATTGGAATTGGTCAATATCCGTTAACCACCCCAAATTACTACTTATCCTACACCTACTTATACTAGTAGGCAAGTATTTGTTTCTAAACTAACCCATATCTCATTTGACTGTTGTAAATAATAAATTCAGTATTAGTTGGTTAAGCCAAGCGAATTGCCTTTATCGACAAATTGGCGCTAATCTAGAGATAATCGCTCCATATGTAGCATTATATCGAACGATCAAGTTTCCGATACTTTTGCAGTAAAACATAATTGTTAGTTATTTGTCTGATTCACAGTACAACTTGAAAGTACGAATTTTCCCAAATAAAGATCCTTCTATACGCCCAATTTAATTGTTAATTTTTATCGGCAATTCAATTTACTAAGAGGTTTCATTAATCAATATAGATACTCTTGTGATGATTTTAACACTAGTTCACTTAATTCTGGAATGCGCCTTCCCGGCCCAGCAACTTTATATAAAACGCCGATTTAGTCGCTGGTTGTTAATATTATTTGTTTTAAAACATAGGGTTAGTCTTTAAGCAACAAATATAAATGTGACAAGCACTTACTTTTTAACCATAATCAGTTGATGGGACATTCGCTTGCTTTAAAATCGGTGAGCGCGATATATTCAATAACCCCAATTATTAATAATATCTATTTCTTTTATTTTTTTAGATAGATAGCAAATACCGCAGTATTTACTGAAAACAGCCATCACATCGTCATAGGCACGATTGGGTAGCTATTCCAATTCCCCGCAAATTCAGTAAAATACGCCAATAATTTTATTCTTGGAATGATTAATGTCAGTCAGTATTAAAAATGAAGCCCAAATTGAAAAAATGCGCGTAGCAGGCAAGCTTGCCGCTGATGTTCTGGAAATGATTACCCCTTATGTAAAAAAAGGTGTGACGACAAATGAGTTGAATGAAATTTGTCACAATTATATTGTTAATGAGCAACAAGCTATTCCTGCACCGCTTAATTACAATGGCTTTCCTAAATCAATTTGTACTTCTGTTAATCATGTCATTTGCCATGGCATTCCTTCTGATAAAAAATTAAAGGATGGCGATATTATCAACATCGATGTAACCGTGATTAAAGATGGATTCCACGGCGATACATCAAAAATGTTTTTTATTGGAAAACCTTCAGTGCTTGCCGAGAAACTATCTCAGGTTGCTCAGGAATGTTTATATATTGGTATCGACATGGTTAAACCGGGTGTTCGCTTAGGCGATATTGGCCATGCAATTGAAACTCATGCTCATCATAATCGTTTTTCAGTAGTACAAGAATATTGTGGTCATGGTATTGGTGAGATTTTTCACGAAGAGCCACAAGTTTTGCATTACGGGCGACCTGGCACAGGTGTGGTTTTACAACAAGGAATGACTTTTACGATTGAACCTATGATTAATGCCGGTAAACGTCACTCTCGTTTACTCAAGGACAACTGGACCGTAGTGACGAAAGATAAGAGTTTATCTGCACAATGGGAACACACTTTATTAGTTACCCAGAATGGCGTAGAAGTTTTAACAAAAAGACCTGACGAAAAATTTTAGCACAGGCCTAACGCACCATTCGGGTGCAATCTGATTATTCAATATGAAACCGCCAAAGCGTACGCTCTCAATTAATCGGCAATTAGCCCAAATACTAAACTTTGCAGGTAGTGATACCAAGACCGAAGAGCTGCTACCTGCACTGATTAATTACATTGAGATATCACACCAATATTTACGCACTGAATTCAAAAAAGGCTCAAATGTTCGATCACTAGTTCATTCGCGTAGTCGTCATATCGATAAATTGCTGATTGCTTTATGGCAACATTTAAATATTGATAATTCAATTGCATTAGTTGCTGTCGGTGGTTATGGGCGCGGCGAATTACATCCGCATTCCGATATTGACTTGCTTATTTTAGTGGGTCCAGAGCCAGCTCAAAGTGATATTCAAAAAATTGAGTTAATGATTTCTATCATGTGGGATTGTCACTTAAAAGTCGGTCAATCAGTAAGAACTCTGGCGCAATGTATTGAGTTGGCCCAAAATGACTTAAGTGTGGCCACCAACTTAATGGAATCCCGTTTATTAATCGGAAACCGAGCTCTGTTTAAACAACTGGTACAGCAAACTACACCAGAAAAAATGTGGGATGCTAAATCATTCTTTATTGCCAAATCAGAAGAACAAAGAGCTCGATATAAAAAATATGATGGTTCATCATTTGATTTAGAACCCAACGTAAAATCAAGTCCGGGTGGATTAAGAGATATTCACTTAATTGGCTGGATTGCGCAGCGAACTTATTATCCTAAAACGCTCTACCAGTTAATTAAGCAAAAACTCATTTCAAAAAATGAATATTATACGCTAATTAAATCGCGTCTTTTTATTTGGCGCGTGAGGTTTGCGCTACATCTTGTGAGTGACAAAGCCGAAGATCGATTATTGTTTGATTATCAAAAAAGTGCAGCCAAACTGATGGGTTATCAAGACAGCAAAGGATCGCTTGCTGTTGAAAAAATGATGAAGCGATATTATCGCTGCGTATTAATCGTCCGTAATATTTGTGATATTTTAATGCAAGTCATGGAAGAAGAGTTACTCCAAAATAAAGAAGTCAACTCAGCCATTCCGATCGATCAATATTTTCAAGTAGTTAATCAGCGAATTGATGCCATAGATACCGATCTTTTTCAAAAAGATCCAAGTCAATTATTAAAAGTTTTTCAATATGTTGCTCAAGATAATTCATTAAAAGGCATTACCGCACAAACTTTACGTGCCATTCGCAATGCGCGCCCCAAAATTAATAATTCATTTATTAATAACCCCAACAATAAACGTCTGTTTATTGAGTTCTGGCACATTCCGCACTCTTCATCACGGGCCATGTTTTTAATGAAACGTAGTGGCGTGCTGGCTGATTACTTGCGCCCTTTTCGTGATATTACCGGTCAAATGCAATACGACATGTTTCATAACTACACAGTTGATGAGCATACTTTATTTTTGTTAAAGAATCTTGCAGAGTTTGCCGATCCACATTTGAACGAAGCATTTCCAGTATGCAGCGAAATTATGCAGCGTCAAAAAAGTCCTGAAATTATTTTTATTGCTGGATTGTTTCATGATATCGCCAAAGGCAGAGGTGGTGATCATAGTGAGTTGGGCGCAATCGAGGCACGAAAATTTTGCCAAAAACATGACGTTAATCCACAACATGCCGAAAAAATCGAATGGCTTGTCGCAAATCATTTAATTATGTCGTTAACCGCGCAAAAGCGGGATATTTCCGATCCCAAAGTTATCCAAAATTTTGCCGAACTAGTGAAAACTCAGCATCATCTTGAACTGTTGTATATATTAACGGTGGCAGATATTCGTGCAACCAGCCACAGTTTATGGAATTCATGGAAGGACTCATTATTAAAGAATTTATACTTGAGTACTTCCTCTTATCTAAATCAGGAGCAACAAGAATCGGTGGAGTTCTGGCGGATTAATCGTAAACAAGCCAAAAAACGGTTATTAGAACAAACTTTACATGAAAATGATATTGAAAGTCTGTGGAGCGCATTAGATGATCAATATTTTGCTAAACATTCCGTAGAAGCAATCACTTGGCGCAGTAAAAAAATTATTACTGAGAAAGGTGATGATAATATTGTCGTCGGTATTCGTTCAACACTTCAAAAAAGTGGTAGTGAAATTTTTGTCTACAGTAAAGATCGAGATAATCTATTTGCTGCACTAGCAGTTACCCTTAACCAACAAGGTCTAAGTATTCAGGCAGCAAGTATTTATACCGATAGAAGTGGTTATTGTTACGACAGTTTTATCGTTCTCGACAGTGATGGCAAAGCACTTGCCAATCAATACATCAAGATGCAGGTTAAGCAGGCTATAATCGAAAACATCCTTAACATCGATCATTTAGAATTATCTGTTCAGCGACGTATGCCTCGCCAATTTAAATATTTTTCAATTCCAACCAAAGTCGAATTTTTTGAAGACGAGTACACCGGTTTTACGCGAATGGAGTTAATTACTCGCGACCAACCTGGTTTACTTGCTGCGGTTGGTAAAGCATTTATTCAAACAAACACCCGTTTGCATGATGCCCGAATTACAACATTGGGCGAAAAAGTTGAAGATACATTTATTATTAGTAATCGTAATAACACACCAATTACCAATTGTCAGCAACAAGAAGAAATTCGCCTGGAAATTAAAAACCAATTAAACATTAATTAAGTAACTAAGGAATAACCAGTAATGAACCATCTGATTCAGATTATTGAAGCAGCTTTCGAGCAAAGAGCTGAAATTACCCCGAGCACCGTTTCAGACGAAATCGCTAACGCAGTAAAAGAAACACTTAGCCTGCTTGATAGTGGCCAATTGCGTGTTGCCGAGCCAACTGCATCAGGCTGGCAGGTCAATGAGTGGGCCAAAAAAGCGGTATTATTATCATTCCGTATTTTAAACAATGAAGTGGTTGATGCTGGCCACACACGTTTTTTTGATAAGGTTCCTTTAAAATATGCAACAACCTCACAAGCCGAATTTGAAAAAATGGGCGTACGTGTTGTCCCACAAGCGGTCGTTCGTAATGGCTGTTATGTTGCGCCTAATGTTGTACTAATGCCGAGTTATACTAATATTGGTGCGTATATTGACGAAGGTACCATGGTTGATACTTGGGCAACCGTAGGCTCTTGTGCACAAATCGGAAAAAATGTTCATTTATCGGGTGGTGTCGGTATCGGCGGTGTTTTAGAACCTTTGCAAGCCAGCCCAACAATTATCGAAGACGACTGCTTTATCGGCGCGCGTAGTGAAATTGTTGAGGGTGTTATTGTTGAAAAAGGCAGCGTTATTTCAATGGGCGTATTCATTGGCCAAAGTACACGAATTTTTAATCGTGAAACCGGTGAAATTACATATGGCCGAGTACCGGCAGGTTCGGTGGTTGTTCCTGGCAGCTTACCATCAGAAGATGGTCGGTATAGTCTAGCTTGCGCGGTTATTGTAAAGCAGGTCGATGAAAAAACTCGTTCAAAAACCTCCGTGAATGAGCTATTACGATTAGCCTAATTTAAATCGATGGCCTAAAAATTAAATGCCACTGCTCAGTAATAATTACTAAGAGGGTTTCTATGAGTCAAGTTGAAGTTTACGGCATAAAAAACTGTGACACCGTAAAAAAAGCGTTAACCTGGTTAACAGCGAACCAGATTGAGTTTGAATTTCATGATTTTAAAAAGGAAATTCCAAACGCTGAATTAATCCAACTCTGGTTAGAGTTAATCGGCCAGGAAACTTTGATTAATCGTCGAGGAACAACTTGGCGCAACCTGAATGACTCACAGAAGTCCTTGACCGATACAGATTCATTAATTGATTTAATTATGCAAAATACATCATTAATCAAACGCCCTGTATTAAAATATCATGGTAACTGGACAGTGGGATTTAAAGCCGAAACCTGGCAAACCTATTTTGGAAAAAAGCAAAATTAATGACTGATTTAACAACACACTTACCTTCGTTAGAGGCAACGACTCTTGATATTGCCAAAAACCTGATTGCCCGCGAATCGGTTACACCTGCTGATGCCGGTTGCCAGAGTTTTATGGCTGATTACTTGAGTTTATGTGGTTTTACCACCGAGCACTTAGATTTTGGTGACACGCAAAATATCTGGTCAGTGCGTGGACAACAGTCCCCCTGTCTGGTTTTTGCTGGGCATACCGATGTCGTGCCACCAGGCAATTTAAGCAATTGGCAAACCAATCCGTTTGATCCTGTTGAGAAAGATGGTTATTTATATGGCCGTGGAGCAGCCGATATGAAAGGCTCGCTTGCTGCAATGTTAACCGCCACCAGTCGTTTTGTTAGTGATTTTCCAGAACATCGCGGCAGTATTGCCTTTTTAATCACCAGTGATGAAGAAGGCCCATTTATAAATGGCACGGTTAAAGTCGTCGAAACACTAATGCAACGCAAGCAAGTAATTGATTATGCTATCGTTGGTGAGCCCTCTTCGACCCAAACACTGGGTGATGTGATTAAAATTGGCCGTCGAGGCTCATTAACCGGCTATGTTATTCTAAAAGGAATTCAAGGACATGTGGCTTATCCGCACTTAGCAGATAATGCGATTCATCGCGCCAGTCATTTTATAAGTAAATTGGTTAACATTCACTGGGATCATGGTAATGAACATTTTCCACCGACCAGTTTACAAGTAACCAATGTCAGTGCTGGAGAAGCCAGTAATATTATTCCCGGTGAAATTGCCATCGAATTTAACCTGCGCTACTCAACTGAGCAAACACACCAAAAAATACAGCAGACTATCGAGCAAGTATTAAACCAGTTTGCCGACAATTATGAACTAAACTGGAAACTCAATGGTGAACCCTTTTTAACTCAGTCACACGATTTAATCGATGCTGTTTCACAAGCAATCGAGCAAGTAAATGGCATTAAAACTAGCCCCGAAACCTCGGGAGGTACTTCAGATGGTCGTTTTATTGCTAAAACCGGCGCACAAATTGTTGAATTGGGGCCTGTTAATAAAACCATTCATCAAGTTAATGAATGCGTTAAAATTAGTGAACTGGAGCAACTAAGTGACATGTATTACCAAACCATGAAAAAACTATTAGCCTAATATCAACATCTTATATTATGCATCCGTCTATCAGTTGGCAAAATTCCATTGGTATTGTTGAGAATCACCTCAGTGAATTTATTGATATAACTGGTGTAAAGTATCAGATTAATCGGCAGGTACATGAAGATTTGCAAGCGCTTTTATCTGCCGCAAAACAAGCCGGGATAGAAATTGCAGTTGTCAGTGCTTATCGTAGTTTTAGTCGCCAGCTTCAGATATGGAACAACAAATGGATAGGTAAGTCACAGCTACTAGATAGGAACGCCCAGCCCCTTGAGTTTAGCCAACTTGATGATGAGCAAAAATTTAAAGCCATTTGCCATTGGTCAGCTATTCCCGGTCTAAGTCGACATCATTGGGGAACTGATTTTGACATTTTTAATGCGCAAGCCATTAATAAAGGTTATCAAGTTAGATTAATCCCCGAAGAATTCGGCTCTCTTGGTCCCTGCACGCATTTAGCCAATTGGTTAGATAATAATCTTGAAAATTTTCAATTTTTTAGGCCATATCGAATTTATCAACAAGGTGTCGCAGCTGAACCTTGGCATATATCACACATTCAATGTTCTCACCAATTTCGCCAATACTTTAATAAAAAACAATATTTGAATTTTATTGATACCATTAAACTGGAAGGCAAAGCAATTATTCAACAACAACTAGACCATTATTTATGCCAATACTTTGATAATATTTGCTTACCGCAACCATAACCGGCTCAATAATTATACATAACTTTGATAAATGCAGTAGGTTTTTAGATCAACTAGCATTAAAATTAGGCGAAAAACCACAAACTAAGCACCAGCGAGGCACAAAATGACAAAAGCCATTATCATTATTGTATTAGTCTTTATTTTTATTATCGGCGGAATGGTTACGTTGCTTAAAAATGCTAAACAAAAATTTCCAGATACTTATGATAAATCAAAAACTGGCTTCGATGATGAAGATGAATGAAAACAGAATAAATAAAATAAATCAATGAAGAAAATTATCAATATTTAAATGAGAAGCAATTATTTTTTTCAAAATTAAAAACTAGTAAAAACACAAAGTATAAAATTTTTTAAAGCGTATTTTTTAACTGACTTTTTAAACTCACTTTCTTAAAATCAGCCAAATCCTACCAGACTATCTATTGAGCAAATTTAAGCTAACAAAATAGATACTATTATCCCGTCCCAAAGATAACCTTGCGAATACGGGAGATGATGAGTTACACGAACACAATTGAAAAGCAGGATAATCAGTTCAATAAAAACTTTAAACTTAACAACTCAATAATTTAAGTTTAGTTTTCACTTTCAGCCAGTTTAAGGGCGCATCGAAACGCCGACTTGTTAACCGGCTTATGAATGACCATACGCATTCCAGCCGCAATAAACTCCTCCTCTGCTTCTTGCGAAGTATTGGCGGTAATGGCCACAATGGCAGGTTTATGAGTGTGATTTTGCAGAATATCTTTAGCCGCTTTTAATCCGTCTACTTCGGGCATTTGAATATCCATAAAAACTAAATCGAAATTATGTTGAGTACATAACTCAGTGGCTTCCCGACCATTGACCGCAGTCGAAATTGAGTCTTGTGGTATACCCAAAGCTTTTAGGTAGGCACAGGCAACTCTCAAGTTGATTTCATTATCATCAGCAACTAACAGGCGCATATTATTACACTTCTAAATAAACTAAAATCATATCCAGAATCATTTATCCGTTAACGCGAGGATAACTTAAACATACAACCCTACTGTTAACTCCATATTTCACAATAAGCATAGACAAGTTTCTTTAAAATCACAGGGATATACCTAATTTTTATTTAGGAATATCGTATAATTGAACAATAAATTCTCAATTTTTATTAAAAATGCAATTTTTAAATCAATTACCATCACAATATCGCCTTGAGCGGTTTCCAAAATCTCGCGATCCATCACTGCGCGCTTATAATGCCGCGGATGAATTAGTGGTACAACACCTCAACGAACTCTCGGTCCCTTACTCAGCCAACACACTGATAATCAATGATCAGTTTGGTGCACTGGCGGTCAGTTTACACCAATATAAACTCACTTATTGGGTTGACTCTTACTTATCTGATCGTGCTATTGAACTAAATTTACTCAATAATTTATCCAGTTGTAAAAACATTTCGAACTGGCGGATAAATTCTACCACAGCTCACCTTAAAAGTGTTGCCTCGATTGAATCTAATGCCATTGAATCATTCAGTAAAAGTGAAGAATCTAAAAAAAGTTATGAAAGTGAGTGTCAAAAGACAACCAATAACAGTCAAACTTTTGATCTGGTCATTATTCGCATCCCCAAACATAATAGCTTGCTCGAGTTTCAGCTTCATCAACTTAAGCCTTACATCAATACGCGGACCATCATCATTGGTACAGGCATGACAAAAGAAATTCATAATAGTAATTTAAAATTATTTGAAACAATTATTGGTCCAACAAAAACTTCATTAGCGACCAAAAAAGCACGCTTAATTTTTTCTGAATATCAACCGGGTAAGTTATCTTATAATCCACTAAAAAGTTATTATCTAACTGAAGAAGAACTGACCATTTTTGGCTTACCTGGTGTTTTTTCGCGCAACCAATTAGATATTGGTACTAAAGTTTTATTACCATATTTACCTCAACTTTCCAAAAGTGATCGATTACTCGACTTGGGTTGTGGTAATGGGGTTTTAGGCGCAGTCATGGCAAAGCGTTTTCCTCAGGCAGAAATTTTGCTAACCGATGAATCAGCATTAGCCATTCAATCTGCAGAATTAACCTTTACTAAAAATCAGCTCACCAACGGATTATTTTTTCATACTAATATCACCGATAAAATTGCTAATCAAAGGGTAACCCACGTTGTATGTAATCCTCCTTTTCATCAACAAAATGTGCAGACCCTGACTATTGCACAAAATATGTTTCAATCGGCAGCACAAATTTTATCGGCAGATGGAAAACTGTTAGTCGTAGCCAATCGTCACTTAAAATATCAGCCAATGCTCTGCAAATACTTTAAGCAAGTTAAAATTTTATCAGCTGATCGTCAGTTTTCTGTATGGCTGGCTCAACAGCCAAAATTTAAACCAAAATCGGGGTAATACTGATAAGAGTTTCACTTACCTAGCATAATTGATAGACTGCTTACTCATTGACTACTAAGCCCCCCTTAGTGTCGAAAACTATTCTTGTCTTGCCAAGAATTATTCATGTCCAAAATTATTTTTAATTTGGGGGTAAAAATGTTAAGTAAACTTACCAGCTATTTTTTAATGATCACTTGCCTTGCCGCTGTCAGTGCTTGTACACCGGCTAAATTTCGCTATCGAATCGATCCGGAAATTACTCAAGCACAATCACTAGCCGCTAAAGCGCAAACTATTGCAGTTCAAGTAACCGATTTGCGTTCCAACAATTACCCAACCCAAAACAATAAAATCACTTTAATTAGTGGTCCAGTTGATGAAGCCGCGCAACTAAAAGCACAGATAATAGACAATCTTACTCGAAGTCAATTTCGTATTATTAGCAACCCATTGTTAGCCGATCTGAACGTTGAGCTACAAATAGAAACATTACAAGCAGCAGTGAATCAATCCATGCTTAAATCGACTATCAAGGTCGATAGCCACATTCGACTAATTGCTAGCAAACAAGGAAATAAGATTGAAAAACTATTTCGCACAACGCGAGAGCAAGATGTTGCCAACCCGGTTAAAGAACTTGATGTTACGGGTGTCGTCAATCAGTTGTTGAGTCAACAGTTAACCAGTATATTTAACGAACCAGCCTTACTTAACCTAGCTGCAACTGCATCAGAATACGATTAACTTGTGACAAAATTGTAACCACAATAAGAAAAACACGCTGGCGATTAAGTCATTGCTATTAAATTGCGTTTGGTGATATTTGATTTATGATTAGCACCTAAATTGAAGTTCATAAATTGTTTATCCGGTTTTAAACACAACCGTTAACTAACCTCCAGATAAACAATCGTCAGCGTATACATGAATTAGATTGACTTAATTAATTGACAATAAAGCGTTAAAATAAACAGCCAGTTTAGACTTGTTGTGATCGAAAAAGTTACCAAACAACCAGCAGGTTAATTAGTAAAATTGCCAATTTAGTGGTCATTAACCCATTTAAAATATCGCAAATAGAGTGAAAAACATCTTTAAATAAGCCTATTCTGTGAATTAAATCTCCCTTTTTCACGACACTTAGTCCATAATTAGTGTCCATAATTAATGCGTTTTTACAACAGAGAGAAAAAATTATGAAAAAACTCCTTAGCGCTTTAACTGTTGCGAGCATCTGTCTGATTCCTGTTGCGAAAGCAGATATCGTTGGGTTTGAAGTTGGAGGTTACCAATGGAAACCCGATTATGAAGGAACATTAGCTGTCGACTCTAACCTCCTGAGTGGAACCAACATCGATATTCAGGATGATTTAGGTTTTAAAGATGACTCTCACAATATTTTCTGGGTATCACTTGAGCATCCTGTTCCTCTGTTGCCAAATGTTAAAATTGTGTCTTCCGACTTGGGGTCAAGCGCGAATTCATCACTAAGTCGCGAAATTATCTTTAATGGCCAAACTTACAACGTCAGTGAAGATGTAGCGACAGCGGTAGATATGAGTAATACCGAGTACACTTTTTATTATGAAATATTAGATAACTGGGTAAATCTTGATTTAGGTTTAACTTTGCGTCAATACGATGGCAAAGTTGAATTAAAAACGCCAGAGACAGGAAGTAACATCAGCGAGATGGAAGATGTCGACTTTACCATTCCATTATTATATGGCAAAGCAAGATTTGATTTACCACTTTCTGGTTTTTTTGTTGATGGCGAAGTCAACATAGTCAGTTACGACGGTGACTCAATTTCAGATATGATGATTGGTGTTGGCTATGAAAGTACGGTTGGTTTTGGTGCCAAGCTCGGTTATCGCACATTTGAACTTGATGTAGAAGATGACGACTTAACTGCTGACCTGGAATTTTCAGGTACTTATTTTAGTGCGTTCTTCCACTTTTAATTGACTATTCCTTTTGTCATTAAATTAACCTTTTCTTTTTTGAGGTCAGCCATTAGAATGCGCTAATGGCTGACATACTTCAAATTAAAAACCTGTGTAAATCATTTTCAGGTTTTCACGCAGTAAACAATATTAGTTTTAATATTCCTCAAGGTAAATGTTTTGGATTGCTGGGCCCAAATGGCGCAGGCAAAACCACAACAATTGAAATGATGGAGGGTATTTTAAAACCATCAAGTGGACAAATATTATTCAACGGTGCCCCCATTGAAAAAAATTACTACCAAAAAATTGGTATCCAGTTTCAACATACTGCCATTCAGGATTATTTAACCGTCAAAGAGACTTTAGCTCTATTTACAAAGTTTTATGACCATTGTTTACCTGAGTCCGAAGTTATTAAAATTTGTGCACTGGCTGACATTGCAGATCAAGATACACGCCAATTGTCGGGTGGACAACGACAAAGATTATTGCTGGCATTAGCAATATTAAATGATCCACAAATTATTTTCTTAGATGAACCTACAACGGGGCTCGATCCTCAATCACGGCGTAATTTCTGGCAGCTTATCAATAATATCAAAGCTCAAAACAAAACAGTTATTCTGACCACCCACTATATGGATGAGGCTGAATCATTGTGTGATGACATCGTCATTATTGATCGAGGAAAAATTATTGAGCAAGGCTCGCCAAATCAACTATTAAAAGCACATTTTCACGGTACTATCGTTTGTCTTCCCATTGAACAACAAGCACAACTGGCCAAAACAGAATTAAATTTTCAAATAACCAACCATTTACTGGAAATCGAAACTCAGGACATTGAACAAACAATTAAAATCTTGTTAGCCAATCAAGTTTCAATCGATGGCCTCCAAGTCAGACACCCAAATCTTGAAGATTTATTTATCAAACTTACTGGTCATGCCCTCAGGAATTAATACCCAATGCGCCGATTTTTAGCTATTTTAACCGCTCGCAATCTGGAGTTTTTTCGTGATCGTGCAGCCCTTTCCTGGAACTTTTTATTCCCGATTTTATTACTTTTTGGATTCGCATTTGTTTTTAATGGCGATGGCAACCCTTTATATAAAGTCGGCTTAGTGATTAATCCTCAACAAAATTCCGCTGAAGACTTGAATAATACATTTACCCAATTGAAACATTTCGAATTTGTTACTTACAACGAAATGACTAAAGGGATTTTAAAAGTTGATCAACATAAAATTGACTTACTTGTCGACTTTACTGCGCATCAATACTGGTTAAATGAAACCTCAGCCAAAGGCTACATTGTTGAACAACTTTTATTGGCATCATTTCCAGCTATGCAACAATCAACAACCAACGGTCGGGCAATTCGTTATCTTGATTGGGTAATGCCCGGAATACTAGGAATGAATATGATGTTTAGTTGTTTATTTGGTGTCGGCTATGTCATCGTACGCTACCGCAAGAACGGGGTTTTAAAACGCTTTCAAGCCACACCACTGTCGGCATTTGAATTTTTATCAGGACAAATCGTTTCCCGACTGTTGATTGTTTTGATGACCACGTTAATTTTGTTTTTCGGCAGTAATCTACTGTTAGACTTTTATATTCTTGGTTCATTGTTGGATTTGTTCATTATTGCGGCCGCAGGCGCATCGAGCATGATTGCACTGAGTTTGCTCATTGCCTCGCGAGCAAATAGTGAAGAGTTAACGGGAGGCATGTTAAATATAACCTCTTGGCCAATGATGTTTTTATCTGGTGTATGGTTTTCGCTCGAAGGCTCACCAAGCTATGTTCAACAATTTGCGCAAATTTTTCCACTCACTCACCTGTTAGATGCAGCACGAGCCATTATGACCGATGGGGCCAGTTTAATTGATGTAATGCCCAATTTGCTCACTTTAATTGGTATGACGATTGGTTTCACACTATTGGGTAGCTTTCTATTTAATTGGGGGTCAGAACGCAGTTAAAAATATAAGTTTACGGAAAACCTCTCATATCCATCAATCATTTGTAAGCTTGTTTATTGCTCAGTTGTTTTAGGGTTCCATGGCGCTACTTTCATTAATAGCAGCATTCCCGGTATAGCGCAGGCAAAACAAATCAGAAAAAACCAGGTATATCCGACTGACTGGATGATAAACCCGGTTGAAACTGTCGCAAAAGTTCGAGGTACTGCCGCCAGGCTGCTTAATAACGCAAACTGTGTTGCGGTAAATTGCTTACTAGTCAATTCAGACATAAAGGCTAAAATACCAACAGTTCCCAGTCCAACGCCCAGATATTCAAAACTCACCGCAACAAATAACAAGCCAAGATGATTGCCAAAATAAGCCAATACTGCATACCCAAGGATACTGATGATCTGAAATACGCCAAAAATCCATAATGCCCGATTTGTCCCATACTTGGTTAAAATGATTCCACCAAGGAATGTACCAAAAATCGCGGCCCATAATTTAGAAATTTTAGCCACCGACCCGATTTCACTGCCTGAAAATCCCAGATCAAAAAAGAAAGGAGTCTCCAGCGCGGTTGCCATATTGTCACCCAACTTATAAAGCACCAAAAATAACAACACCAGTAATGCCTTTTGCCAGCCATCTCGATTAAAAAATTCTTTAAAAGGTTCGACAACTGCTTCCTTCATAGTTAATGGTTGAATCTGTGTCGCTTTTAATTCATCAATAATCAAGGTTGTCATTAACCCAACAAATAAGAAAATAACCACCGTGCCCAATGCCCACTCCCACGACACTAGATCGGCAATAATTAACGATAATCCCCCAGGCACTAATGAAGAAAATTTATACGCATTAGTAAAAAAGGAAGAGCCCATCCCCATTTCGGTGTCATTGAGTAGCTCTCGCCTGTATGCATCCAGCACAATATCCTGACTGGCGCTAAAAAAGCTGATGATGCCTACAACCGCCGCAATCAACCCGATGTCAGTTAATGGATTTAAACCAATTAAAACCGCAGTAAAAATAATTAGTGGTAGTTGAGTAATTAACATCCATCCTCGCCGTTTACCCAAAAATGGAGGCCGAAATCGTTCCATTAATGGCGACCAGAGAAATTTCCAGTTATAGGAAAAAGACACAATAGCAAATAATCCAATGACGGATAAATCGATACCATTTTGACGTAACCAGCCGGGAATCAACTGAAAAGTCAGATAAAGCGGCAAACCCGATGCAAATCCGGTAAATAGACAAACAATCATTTTTTTATTAAAAATAACGTCCTTTAAGCTCTGCTTTTTTGTAGCATCTAACTGCGTATCAGATTGACGGGGAGACTTCGTATCAACTTGAGGTGATGAATTAGGACTTTCAGAACTTTGCAAATGACTCTTCCTACAGATTGGTTTGATTTACACTTTTATATTAGATTAAACTGGCGGCTAACCCATTCAATTTAAATGAGATAATTGATTTGTGCAAGTATCATCGGCAATTCAGCATTATTGGTGCGGGAGCAATTGGACATTTATGGGCCTGTAGCTTTCAACGCCAAAAATTTCCTTATCGACTGTATACAAGGCACCAGCAGACTCCGACTTCAATTGAGTTTTTATCACCCCAAATAAAATGGCAAAGTACAATAACCTATACGCCTTTATGCCAATGGCAAACTGCTGATGTACTGCTAATCTGTGTCAAAGCCCAGCAGTTAACATCGTTGTGTGAGCAACTTCATCATCACCTGAACCAACCAAATCAAGCAAGCCAATCTTCTAATGATTCAACTCTGCCAGGCTTTACCAAAGAAAGTCGGGCTTTTAAGCGCCCTACTTATCCGGCTATCATTCTAATGATGAATGGCCTTGGTTTGACTGATATTGTACAGCACTATCTGCCAGGCGCTCCAGTTGTTCATGCGGCAGTGACTCATGGCGTGAAACGGCTCAAAAACCAATTAATTTATACCGGTTCTGGGCAAACTTTATTGGGAGAAATGAGTCATCAAAATCTAAAAGCCAAATTTGCCCCCATTATTGCGCCGCTCAACCAGGCCTTACCAGAAGTAATCTGGAATGAAAAACATGAGACAACTTTGTATCTCAAACTAATTACCAATGCAATTATTAACCCTGTAACTGCGTTATTACAGTGTAAAAATGGACAAATACTTAACAATAATCAACTTATTCCCACTGCGAATGCGCTATTAGAGGAACTATTTCCGTTGCTTGAAAAACTCATTCCGCAATTTGATCCAGCTGAAATTCGTCAAAATATCATTCGTGTAGCAAAGGCAACTGCTGAAAATTCTTCTTCAATGAAAGAAGATGTTTTAAAAAAACGTACAACAGAAATTGATTTTATTAATGGTCACTTGCTAAAGCTGGCTAAAAAACACGCTATTAACTTGCCCAAAAATCATCAAATAATTCAGCAAATCAAGCGGTTAGCACACTGACTTGTGAAACTGATTCACAATTTGAACGATAAAATCGGTACAATTCACATTCTTTTGGTATTCTTAATTAAGTAAAAAACTAACTTTGTTAAAGTCTGACCAAAGGTGAAGCAAATTCATGAATCCTGCCGCAAAATCTGCAATCAGTATTATTTTTATCGGCTCTATTTTTACTTTTTTGCTTTATTGGACACAGTTAATCAGTCCAGTCCCTCCTGAGCAAGATCTCAACCAAGCCTTGGATAAAGCCAAAGCGATCGAAACCCAGTTGACCAACAAACTGCAGACAAATAACAATGCCCTTGAAACGCTTACTTATAACAGCTACTGGCAAAATGCCCCGGTATCTGAATGGAATTTTTGGTTAGAAGCACAAAAACCACTGTTTTATGCCGCAGGTTTTTCGCTAATTGGCGTTCACACTCTGGCTAATGATACGGTTTACTTTGAAAAAGCTTCATTACCCGGGCAGTATGCAGAGCTCAAAAAACCCTTGGCACATTTATACAAAACACAAGCCTTAGTGAACGTATTACAACAATTCAGAAGTGAATTGGTGATTATTACACTTGCGCCAATCAAATCAGTTAAAGGTGAAATGCTTGGCGCCTTAATTGGTATTGAATCAATTTCACCAACTTATTTAAAACAAATCGCCCAACAATATCAGGTACCAGTTGCAGTTGTCAGTGGTGACGATGTTCATTTATCGAGCGATAATCATATCGAGTCGGTTTTTGACTACCACACAACGACTATTGGATGGCCCAAGTCAATTCAATCCTCGTTGTGGTCAATGGTATTAGTGATGAGCTCACCGCCCTTCCACAGGCTGCCATTGTTGTCGATCATTATTGGTATCTTGCTGACAGCCTTACTGCTCATCATGATACTTAAACAACTAGCGGTTTCTCGACGAGCAACTCGATTACTGAAAGATACCATTGACTTGCAGTTACCGGTATCAGAACAAATTAGTCGTTTAACCACCTTACAACGAATAAATAAAGATGCCGATATTAACCAGGTAGCTCAAGCGGTTATTGCCAGAGTTGAACAACTATTAACCGAGAAGAAATCGCTCAATCTCGAAGTTAAACGGCTTAAAGAGAGTGAACGTCAGTTAAACAGCAAAATTACTCACTTAAAAACAGAAAGAGATACTGCTTTCGCTGCCCCTAAATTGAAATCAGAATTTCTTTCGCGAATGGGCGATGAAATTACCACGCCGATGAAGTCAGTTGTCAGCATGCTAAAGCTATTGTCTGAATATCAATTTGATGCGGAACCAAAGCAATTACTCAATATTGCCAAACGTTCAACTCGTACATTGGTTGATAATTTAAATAATATTCTCGACTTTTCAAAATTGGATGCAGGTATGTTGAAACTTTCAAAATCGACATTCAGGATTCGAGAGTTAGTTGATGACTTATCATCAGAGCTATCGCACTATGCTAATGATAAAGGACTGTCACTTCAAGCAAGTACCGATCCGCAAGTGCCTGCGGAGATTAACGCAGATGCATTCAGAATAAAGCAAATTTTGCGCAACTTGTTAGGTAATGCGATTCGCTTTACCAAACAAGGAGAAGTTTCTTTGTATGCTGATATCATTGAAACCGATAACAGAAAAATGTTGCGCTTTACGGTAAAAGATACGGGGGTTGGAATCCCTCAAGAAGCCCAGAAAGATCTATTTAAATCACTGGAACAAGCAACCAAATTGACCAATAGCAGTTTCGCCGGTCGATTAAGGCTGATTGTATCGCATCATTTAACCGAGCTAATGGGCGGCGAAATTGGTGTTATTAGTGAGTCAGGCAAAGGCAGTCAATTTTGGTTTACTGTTGCTATTTAACTCAATGCGAGCGAAACAAATCTATAGATCTATTCAAATATCGAATACCTGCCATACACTAACAATCTAGCGTTTGGGGCAGAGCTTAACAAATAGAACATAATTAAATAGAAAACAATCAAAAAGAGCACTATCAAATAATGGTGACGACTCAGGTTTGTTGCTTATGCAGCAACTTGAAATAAACTGAGTGTATTTTGTATATTATTGCTAAACAACACTCGCTTTATTATGTAATGAACAGAAGCGTTTTATAGGCGACTTAAATCAACAGGATGAATATTGTTAATCAGTTTTAATGTGAAATGTTTATCAAAGGACAATAACACAAAACTCAATTTGTGATTAATTTTGTCCTCCAAGTAATGATTGAATTTCTTGACGCAGACTCGCAAGAGGAACCGGTTTGGTAAAGACTTTGTCAGCCCCCATACCTTTGGCAAATTCGAGATAACTTTCAGGATTAGCGGATCCACCACCAGAATAGGCAATTATTTTAACGCCAGGAAATTTTTCTCTGATTTCAGAAATTAGCTCCAGTCCCTCTTTATTTGGCATTAAAATATCGGTAATCATTAAGTCAGGGGCATGAAACTCAAAATATTCAAGTGCTAAAGCACCATCTTGTGCTAACAGTACATCATGGTTGTCTAACTCAACAACATCAGTGAGTAATCTCAACATTTGTGGATCGTCATCTACGATCATTACTAGTGCCATAGGTCATGACTCCCTTAATATTTCCGTATCAGCTGAACTTGCCTGTCCGTCAAATTATGCATCCATTTCCTCATTATTATATAAATTATATAGAATTCAAGTTCTTTTAACTTAAGAATTATATCCGATAATTTAAAAGAGACAAATTGTATTCAAGAAAAATGTCAGTAAAATAATCAACATTGTACGCGAGCAGAAATAGAAATCGCAATTTTGTGTTAAAAATCGGGGTAACAAAATAATGAATGATGATTTAAAAAACAAGCTTTCGCCACTAGCCTGGAAAGTCACCCAAGAACAAGCCACCGAACCCCCTTTTTCTGGTGAATACGATGAATTCAGTCAAACGGGTCAGTATCATTGTGTTTGCTGTGATCACTTTTTGTTTAGCTCAGACACAAAGTTTAACTCTGGGTGCGGATGGCCAGCATTTTTTGAATCAATTGAAGATGCGACTAAAGAGCGCATTGACCACAGTCACGGCATGACTCGTGTAGAAGTAGTTTGTGGAAAGTGTGAGGCCCATTTAGGACACAAATTTTCTGACGGCCCATATGGCACACGTTACTGTATTAATTCAGTCGCATTAGCATTTCATGCTAAGTAATATTTGCTAAGTTATTTTGTTCATTATGTCGTTTACTGTCAGTATCATTTTTCAAAATGATGATTTAATTATTATTGATAAGCCTGCCAATATTTCTTTTCACCGTGAAAAAAATCAACCTGGCTTTTTTAATCAGCTTAGCGATTATCTAGGCTTTACTATCTGGCCAGTTCACCGATTAGATAAGGTAACTTCAGGGTTGCTAATCTTCGCTAAAAATAAAGTTGCTGCCAGTGAACTGACGCAGTTGTTTACTGACAAAGCCATTCATAAAGTTTACTTGGCAATTTCCGATAACAAGCCCAATAAAAAACAAGGCTTAATTCGTGGTGACATGAAAAAAACTCGTAACGGGAACTGGAAACTGACAAAAACGCAAACAAATCCAGCAATAACTCAATTTTATAGTTGCAGTTTGTTACCAGGAAAAAGATTTTTCTGGGTTGAACCACAATCAGGTAAGACCCATCAAATTCGCGTTGCTCTCAAGTCACAAGGTTCTGCAATACTCGGGGATTTACGTTATTCGGGGAGCCAAGCAGACAGAACATATCTACATGCCTATCAACTTAAATTCAATTGGCACCAACAAAAAATATGCGTGAGCTGCTTACCTCAAACTGGCGAATATTTTTTAAAGCCAGAACTCAAAACGTGTATCGAACAATTCGAAAACCGTTCGAACTAAAACAATGTAAAACAACGAAGTTTAAACATCAGCCATTTGATAGCTCATCAAATGGCTAAGTTGCTGTCCATTTTTAACATAAAAAATAGTATGGATGATAACTTTATTAATTCGTTCTATCAGGCGCGAATACCTATGCCTTTTTTTAACAGATAGTAAGCCAAACTGAATAATGAAATAATAAAAGCTGAAATTAGTATTAGCGCATGAGTAATATTGATATCTGAGAATCCTAAAAATCCATAACGGAAAGCATTTACCATATACAATACAGGATTAAACATGGAAAGCTTATACCAAAAGTCAGGCAACAGACTGATAGAATAAAATACCCCACCTAAATAAGTAAGAGGCGTTAGAATAAAAGTTGGAACAATAGAAATATCATCAAACTTTTTTGCAAAAATAGCATTGACCAATCCGCCAGTTGCAAAGAGCATTGAGGTCATTAAAACAACAAAAATTAAAACTCCCCAATGATGAATATTAATCTCGACAAATTGCGCAGCAACCAAAGTGACGATAATACCGGTCAAAATCCCGCGAGTCACACCACCCAATACATAGCCGAGTAAAATATAAAGCGTTGGCACCGGCGAGACTAGCATTTCTTCAATACTTCGTTGAAACTTAGCACTAAAAAATGAACTGACGACATTAGAGTAAGAATTAGTAATTACCGACATCATTATAATGCCTGGCGTTATATACTCAATATAAGATACACCACTCATTTCTCCAACTCGCGCACCAATTAACTGACCAAAAATGACGAAATATAAACTCATGGTGATCGCAGGCGGCAGTAAGGTCTGAATCCAGATACGAAAGTAACGAGTAATTTCTTTAACCAGAATACTTTGCAGTGCAATAAGAGATTGACGTTCAAACATACTTTATTTACCTTCAACCGATTCAATTAACTGAACAAAAAGCTCCTCGAGTCGATTTGACTTATTCCTCATACTGTATACCTTAATCTGTTGTGAAGTGAGCCATTCAAAAATTTGATTGAGAGCAATATCTTTAGGTAAATCTACTTCTAAAGTTGTATTGTCTCTGCACCGAAAAATCACATCTCGAAATTCGGGAAAATGTTCAGGCACCTTATCTAGATCGAGTACAAAAGTTTCTATATCCAGCTGAGCGATTAATGCTTTCATACTGGTATTTTTTACAATTTGTCCATGATTGATGATAGTAATATTGCGACATAACTGTTCGGCTTCTTCCAGATAGTGAGTGGTCAGAACAATTGTTGTACCCTGCTGATTAAGTTGAGTTAAAAACTCCCACATACTTCGCCGTATTTCAATGTCAACACCTGCCGTTGGCTCATCGAGAATTAATATTTTCGGTTGATGTACTAATGCACGGGCAATCATAAGACGCCGTTTCATACCACCCGATAAATCTTTTGATGGAGTATTGCGTTTTTCCCACAATGAAAGCTGTTTAAGCACTTCTTCTGCGCGCCCCATAGCCTCCTTACGAGGAATACCATAATACCCCGCCTGATTAACAATAATCTGTCGGCAGGTTTCAAATTGCGAAAAGTTATACTCCTGAGGAACCAGTCCAATACAACGTTTTGCCGCTTCAAGCTCAGTATCGATAGAATGTCCAAAAACTTCGACTGTACCTGAACTTTTATTGACCAGCGAACAGATAATTCCGATAGTGGTCGACTTTCCAGCACCATTAGGACCCAGCAAGGCAACAAAATCACCCTCTTCGACTTCGAAAGAAATACCTTTTAATGCGTGAACATCCTCTCCATAGGTTTTCTTTAAGTTTGAAATTTTTATAGCAGTTTGTTTCATTTAAAATTCCACATCAATAGGGTTTGCGCCAAGGTATCTCAGCGTTAATCTCGATATAAATGGAAATTAATCAGCTATCAGCCGATTAAATAGACGATCCGTTCAATTTAACATATTCGGGTGAAACAAATCAGTGAATATAACAATCGATTCTGATAGTTTATATTGATAACGGATATTAATTTTCTCAAAGCACCATCAATGCAAAAGCTTTAGTAATACTAACCAGCGCCAATAATCTAGTCGGGTTAAACATTTAATTAACTGACGCCCAGACCAACCCAGCGATAATATCTGTAATTATTTTAGGCTGTATTAATGTTCGCAGTAGCCCACAGATATGATCCAGCCACAGATGACATTTAAATAAGTTCCTTAATCGGAATCATTCAAATCCGGTTTACTTTGATACCCCCAAACCGTACTGATTCTATTGTCTATTCCTAAATGATTCAACACTCGAGCACTCACAAAATCAGCTAACTCATCGATCGACTGAGGTTGCCCGTAAAAACCGGGCGAGGCAGGCATTACCGTCACACCGGTTTCACTTAGCATTAACAGATTTTTAAGATGAATCGTTGAAAAAGGCATTTCTCTGGGTAAAACAATCAGTTGTCCTTTTTCTTTTAAAATGACATCTGCGGCGCGCTCCAACAAAGTGTTGCTGGCACCACAAGCTATCGCCGAAATACACCCCATACTCGCGGGGCAAATAATCATCTGCTTAGGGGCAGCTGAACCACTAGCGACGGGGGAATACCAGTTTTCTTTGGCATAAACAAACAACTCTGCCTGCTTATCTGGGCAAAGTGCATTTAATTCAGCCAGAATTTTTTGGGGTGCAACAGGCAAGTTTATATTTAATTCGGTAGCAAAAACAATGCGGGCCGCATCGGTTATCATAATATGCACCTGTTCAAAATGCAGGCTTAAATGGCGTAACAGGTTTAACGCATAAATCGCCCCAGATGCACCAGTAATCCCCAAAGTTACTTGTCGCTTATTCTGAATCATTTGCTCACTCTTCAATGTGGCCGCTTTCCAATGCCGCCAGTAATTTTTGATGAATCCCATCAAATCCACCATTACTCATAATTAAAATACTATCGCCCGGCTTGGCCTGTGCCAATATCGTTTGGATAATTGCCTGAACACTCGGTAAAGCCGTCAAGCGTTCGACGGTCAAATCAGGCAAAGACCAACTAATTTGCTCAGGTATATGAAAGATGGCTAAATCGGCTTTTTCTACTGATTTTAGCAATTGAGTCTTATGCACGCCCATTTTCATAGTGTTCGAGCGAATATCAACAACAGCAATGATTCTTTCGGCTCCCTTTTTTTCTCGTAGTCCAGCCAAAGTTGATTCAATCGCGGTAGGATGGTGAGCAAAATCATCATAGACTTCAATCCCTCGTACGCAACCTTTTAACTCCATTCGCCGCTTAACATTCTTAAATTGCGAAAGCGCTTCAATTGCATGTTTGGCTGGCAAACCAGTATGCTGTGCCGCTGCGATGGCAGCCAAGGCGTTGCTGACATTGTGCTCACCAATTAATGGCCAGTTCAACTCTCCTTGATATTCATCACGCCAATAAATATCACAAACGCTGCCATCAGACTGTTTTTTAACGGCATACCAGTCAGCACCAGACTTTTCAGTAGCCAGCGTTGCCAAAGGCGTCCAGCAGCCGCGCGTTATCACTCGGTCCAGTGCATCGCTTTGTGCGGGCCTTATGATTAATCCATTACCTGACACCGTTCGTACCAAATGATGAAATTGAGTTTCAATAGCGGCTAAATCAACAAACAAATCAGCGTGATCAAATTCGAGATTATTTAAAATACAGGTTCTTGCCCGATAATGAACAAATTTCGAACGCTTATCGAAAAATGCGGTATCGTATTCGTCAGCTTCGACCACAAAAAATGGTGAGTCAGTCAAACGAGCAGATACCCCAAAGTTTTCTGGCACGCCACCAATTAAAAACCCGGGGTTAAATCCATTCGCTTCGAGAATCCAGGCAATCATACTGGCGGTAGAGGTTTTACCATGAGTTCCTGCGGCAGCAATGACCCACTTATCCTGTAAAATATTTTCATTTAGCCATTGCGGCCCCGAACGATAAGGAATAGTAGAATTTAATAGCGCTTCAACGACTTCAACACCACGCGACATGGCATTTCCGACCACTACGCAATCAGGATTACAGTCAAGCTGTGCGGCATCGTACCCTTGATGAATTGTCACCCCCATATTTTCCAATTGCGTACTCATCGGTGGGTAGCAATTTCGGTCAGAGCCACTGACAGTATGCCCTTTCTCAATAGCCAGCCGAGCAATACCGCCCATAAATGTACCGCAAATTCCTAGAATATGCAGATGCATAATTTTTACTCACTTATTTAACATTTCAACGCAATGATTAATCTCATTGTAACATGGAACCCGCATAGTGCTAATCGGGTAGAAAAAAGGAGTCTGTTTTATTGATTACACAACAGATTTTGAAGTCTGGTAAAATGTAACGAATTATTCTTAAAAAAGCATCTCCTAGAATTCGCATTTGCATTATAATGCGTCAAATTTCATTGTTAACACTTTCCTCAAATTGGAGTTTCTTTCATGGCAAAAGTCAAAAAACAAAATGCCTTTTACGCTCAATCAGGTGGCGTTACCGCCGTTATCAATGCTTCAGCCTGCGGCGTGTTAGAAACCGCAAAACTCTATAAAAGCAAAATAGGAAAAGTTTATGCGGGCCGAAACGGCATTATTGGCGCACTTACCGAAGATTTAATAGATACCAGTAAAGAGTCACGCAAAGACATTGCAGCTCTGGCACATACACCATCTGGGGCTTTTGGTTCATGCCGTTATAAATTAAAAAGTCTAGAAGAAAATCGCGCCGAATATGAAAGGCTAATCGAAGTATTCAAAGCACATGATATTGGTTATTTTTTCTATAACGGCGGCGGTGATTCAATGGATACTGCCTTAAAAGTTTCTCAATTAAGTGAATCACTCGGATATCCGATTACCTGTATCGGTATTCCTAAAACCGTTGACAATGATTTACCGATTACCGATTGCAGTCCTGGTTTTGGCAGCGTCGCAAAATATGTTGCGGTATCTATTCGAGAAGCAGGTTTTGATGTTGCCTCTATGGCCAAAACTTCGACTAAAGTTTTTGTTATGGAAGTTATGGGACGTCATGCGGGTTGGATTGCCGCGGCATCAGGTCTGGCAGCCGAGAATGAAGGTGATGCACCTCATATTATTTTATTCCCTGAAGTTGCCTTCAATCAGGCAGCATTTTTACAAAAAGTTGATGATTGTGTTAAAAAGTTTGGTTACTGCGCCATTGTTGTTTCTGAAGGTGCCAAATATGAAGATGGCACCTTTTTAGCCGATGCAGGTACAACAGATGCTTTTGGTCATAAACAATTAGGTGGCGTTGCACCCGTTGTTGCTAACTTGGTCAAACAAGAACTGGGTTATAAATATCACTGGGCAGTTGCCGATTATTTGCAGCGCGCCGCCCGACATATTGCGTCTGAAACTGATGTTGACCAGGCATATGCTGTTGGTCAGGCCGCCGTTGAATTTGCAATGGAAGGAAAAAATGCGGTGATGCCAACGATTGTTCGTAAGAATACCAAGACTTATCGTTGGGAAATTGGTGAAGCGCCTTTGTCTGAAGTTGCCAATGTTGAAAAGCAGTTACCTAAAAATTATATATCCAAAGATGGTATGCATATCACAGATGCCTGCCGTGATTACTTGCTGCCATTAATAAAAGGCGAATACTTTCCTCCTTTTAAAAACGGCTTGCCACAATATGTTAAATTGAAAAATGAGCCCGTTGCTAAAAAGCTGGATACAACCTTTGAAATAGAATAATAATTTACTTTTTATTTTAATACGTAGTTAATCTTAAAAGAAAAGAACGGAATCAATAGCACACCAAAAACTATTGATTCCGTTACCTGCAGAGAAACTATTTAACCGTAAATCTTACTCTCTGAAGCGTTCCATCACCCTATATTTTGCATCACCACGTATTAATGATTGCGGCATAGTCGTTATCTGATTTAATCCTATTTATTCTTTTGCTAATTGAAAATTTAAAGTGACTGTTTGCACCTGTCCCTCGCTATCAGCTGGTTTAAATTTCCATTTTTGTAGTGCTTTTTTAGAAACTCGCTCAAAATATCCTTTAGGTTTTGCTTCAACTATTTTTACATTCGTCGCTTTACCCAAACCATCGACATCAAAGGATAAAGTAACAAACCCTTCTATTCCTTTAACTGCCGCATCAGGTGGGTATTGCGGTTCAATTCGAACCAAAGGAGCGCCATTCCCAGCCATAGTGGGAATGTCTTGCATAAATTCATTACCACCACCAACTGAAGGTAAAACAAATGAAGAATCACCTATTCCAGGAACGGCTGGCAACCCTGGTGGTTTAACTAGTGTTGAACGCGGTTTTGAAATGGCAATTTCGGGTACTTGAGTTGGCGATTTAAGTTTGGGTTCAGGATATTTCTTTATAGGCTCTTTAGGTGTTGGTGCAAGTTCTTTGGGTACTGTCACAAAATCCAGAATAACTGGTTTTGGAGATGAGTTTATCGAAACCTCCTTAGTAATTAATTGGTTCATCAGTAAAAAGGTAAAAAATGATAAGATAACCGCCAGTCCAATTGAAAAAATTTTGCTCATACTTTTCCCCTATTTTTTGTTTAACTGCCATAATTGACATATCTTACAAACGTCTATTTTTTTGAATAGGGTTAAAAATAATTTTAATTTTTTTGGATTGGATTGGATTGGATTGGATTGGATAAAATTGAATCGAACAGAATAACATGAAATAAAATAGAGTCGAATTGAAATATACACCTTATTTTATTTCATTTGAACGATGAGTAAGCCGCAATCATAAACAGCTTGAATTGTTCAATAGTAATATTGATTGTCTAACTAAATGCTGATTTAAAGTAAACCATTTTACCACATGTGCGATGTTAAATACTCATTTTTGATAATGTTATTAAAGCGCTCTATCAATCGGGCTTTGTAACGTAGTTCCTTTTGTCCATTGATTGATTTGACTGCGGCAAATAAAGCAAGCTTGTACCCTTTTGATTGATTTTGAATAATCGTTAATGCAAACTCAACAGCTAATCCCAAAGCTTGTGCAGCAGGCATAATTGCTTCACCTTGCAGTCCTTTAGGCGCCCCTTTTCCATCATGTCTTTCCAGCATTTGTAAAATAACTTCTGCTGCAATATTCCATCCAGCCATACGAGCTAATAACCCTGAAGCAAAAAAAACTTGCTCCACTTTGCATTCGTAGGTTGAATTTAATCGACGTGATAATGCAATAAACAGTACCGCTGCTTTTAATTGTTGCTCATCAACAGATCGGTTTAATTGAGTGTTTAGCTTTAATACAAGACTCTCACATATGGTTAAAAATAAATGCTGTTGTTCATCAACATCCACCTGTAAATCGGCGATAAATTGAAAAAACTCGAAGTCAGTTGCTTCTAAAAAACTGAATGCACGCCCGTGTTCGTGGTCGACAGCTATCATATCCAGGTTAAAATGTCCGTCCTGGATTGCAATTATGGCTTTTTCTGTCACGACCAATCGCTCTATCTCTTCGGCCTGATTGATTTTGGTAATTAAATTTTCAATATTCGAAAGAATCTGTATTTCAACAGTTTGTGTATTAATTAAGTTGATCAATTGTTTTTTAATCAAGTCGACAACGGCAATGGCAAATTGTCCATAAACATCATGGTAATCAATTTTACCACTGCGTATATTTGAAAAAAGATCTTCAAGTTTATGACTAGTTTCAACAAAAGTGGTTAAAAAAACCATGTTGCAATTACCTTTAACCGTATGCAGCGAACGAAACATACGATCAATAACTTGAGCATCTGCGCCACTTTCTAGCGTTGTAGCACACTCACCTATATCTTTAATTGCAGCAAGAACATCTTCATAAAACTCTTGTTTTACCTCATCCTCTAATTGATTAAATGCATCGAAATCCGCTTGACTCACTAAATCTTTCACCTCGAATATTTAAACTGGATAATTGATACGATAATCAAGTATTCAAACTAATGGTCGCGTCATGCTTTACTCGCTGTGTTGATATTTAATAATAAATATTCGATTTATCATTACTAGCGTCTAATTACCATACGCCAGTCTGACCATTGAAATATTGCCAAACAGATATACCGATAGCAGTATAGCTATTAGAAGTATGGCAAAGATTTTAAAATAATGTGAAATATTAGTAACATAGCCCAACTATCCACCTATAAAAAGACAGCTTAACAAAGCTGTCTTTGTTTATTTAATCAAAGTATAATTGAGCAACTAGCCCAATTCGGGTCAAGGTGTTATGTGAGTAGTGGCGCAATAACCAAGCTCACAATGGCCATAACATTAATTAAAATGTTCATCGAGGGGCCGGAAGTATCTTTGAATGGGTCACCAACAGTGTCACCAACTACAGCAGCCTTATGTACATCTGATCCTTTACCGCCTAAATTGCCTTTTTCAACAAACTTCTTAGCGTTATCCCAGGCACCTCCCGCATTTGCCATTGTTAGTGCCAGCAACACACAAGTAATTAATGCTCCGGCCAACATTCCACCTAGCGCTTCTGCGCCAAGACCAAATCCAACCGCAGCAGGAGCAATTACCGCTAATGCGCCAGGCAGTGTCATTTTTCTAAGTGCAGCCCGCGTCGCGATATCGATACATTTAGCGTTATCTGGCTCAGCTTTTCCTTCGAGCAGCCCGGGTATTTCTTTAAATTGACGACGAATTTCTTTAATCATATCAAATGCTGCACTACCAACAGCACGCATCGTTATTGCAGAAACCAGAAAAGGAAATATGCCACCAATAAACATTCCCATCAGCACTTGTGGATCATTAATCTGTAAACTAAATCCTACAATCTTATGAGAAACCGTTTCAATATAAGCAGCAATAATCGCTAAAGCGGCCAGCCCTGCAGCACCAATTGCAAAGCCTTTACCAATCGCAGCTGTCGTGTTACCAACTTCGTCTAATCCGTCGGTAATTTTACGTACATCTTCACCCAGTTCAGCCATCTCTGCAATGCCGCCAGCATTATCAGCAACCGGTCCATAGGCATCAATAGCCATCGTGATACCAACCGTTGCTAACATACCAACGGCACCAATTCCAACGCCGTATACGCCAGCCCCTTCCAATAACTGCGAACTTGCGAAAATAATTGCCGCTATTGTCAACACGGGTATCACCACCGACTCCATACCGATTGCCAACCCGGCGATCATTACTGTGGCAGGGCCGGTTTCACCTTCTCGAGCCAGTCGCTGCACGGGCTTACCACCGGTATAGTGTTCTGTCACAAGCCCAATGATGCTGCCACCAACGGCACCACATATCACACATAGCCAAATATTGATTGAAAGCCCAAGCCATTGAATTAACAAATAAGCGGCTATAATCAATAAAATTGTCGCTCCAAGAGTACCGGTCCTTAGTGCTTTAGCCGGTTCAACCCCTGATGACATTTTAACTATCATAATCCCAATAATGGAACAGAGCAGTCCCACCGAAGCTAAAGCCAAGGGAAGAAACATTAAGTATTCGCGATTATCTCCCCCGGTCAGGGTGTTGACCAGGGCAAGACTCATTGTTGAAGCGATAGCTATTGAAGCAATCATCGAACCACAATAAGATTCAAAAATATCGGATCCCATGCCAGCAACATCACCAACATTATCGCCAACATTATCAGCAATAACGCCAGGATTTCTTGGATCATCTTCGGGTATTCCAGCTTCTATCTTACCCACCAAATCTGCTCCAACATCAGCACTTTTAGTATAGATTCCACCACCAACACGTGAAAACAAAGCCACTACCGAACCGCCCATACCAAATCCATGAATCGCTTCAGCGTGAGCTGGATCGCCACCAAACAGATAGTACATACCACCTAAACCAAGTAATCCCATTGATGCAACAGCCAGCCCCATTACCGAGCCACCATAAAAAGCAACCGTCAAAGCAGCTGACGCCCCCTGATTGGCTGCGGCAACAGTTGTGCGCACATTGGCATGAGTTGCGGTATACATACCCATATAACCGGCAATAGCCGAACTCAAGGCTCCTGCAACAAAAGCCGTTGGCGTATGCCAAGATCCAAAGCCGACATACAATAAAATGGTAAGCACGACTAAAAAGCCAATTAAAATTGTATATTCGCGCCGCATAAATACCATTGCGCCATCATGAATGGCAGCGGCAATTTTGGCGGTTTTACCTTCTCCGCCAGGATATTTGAGAATGAACAAGTAGATTACTAAAGCGGCAAACAGCCCTAAAACACCCAGAACGGGTGGTATTAATACAAGCTCCATGACTTCCCCCACAGTTAATATGACTTCTAATCAGGATTTCGCGATTAACTCGCTATAGTGAAGGGTTATTGAGAGACACAGGCTTGTGTATCTTAATTAACATCGACAACGCTATTTTGATTGAGTTAATCGAACATTTGTTATTCATTAGAATTAACGAAAATTATTGACTAACGGGCGAACCAACAGCATGACAAGGATCGGATACATCAGAATATTCCGGTAGCCCAATTGCCATAGGTCGAAGTTTATAAAGTTTCAGCTTGCTTTCAACAAACTTTATAAAACCATTAACTGTGTATAGCAGTAATCCTCTGACAGGTAAACCACGGAATAGAACATATTTTAACTTTTTGATTTCTATACTATTTATTTATTTTTTTGAGACGGTTTATTTTGCGACGCAGTATCCGTTATAATACGCGCCTTTAAAGTAAGCAAATAATACAAACACAGCCAATGAGTTTAAATAAAGTTCCAGCGGGAAATAACCTCCCCGACGAAATCAATGTCATTATTGAAATTCCAGCACACGCCGATCCGGTAAAATACGAAGTTGATAAAGATTCAGGTGCCATTTTTGTGGACCGTTTTATGGCAACTTGTATGCACTACCCAACTAACTACGGATATGTGCCGCACACCCTTTCAGAAGATGGTGATCCGGTAGACGTTTTGGTACCAACACCTTTCCCATTATTAGCTGGATCCGTCATTAAATGTCGTCCAATCGGTGTTTTAAATATGACAGATGAATCTGGCACTGATGCTAAAATTCTAGCTGTTCCAGTCAGAAAGTTAACACCAATTTATCAAGGTGTTGAAGAATATTCAGACATGCCTGAATTGTTGCTCAACCAAATTCAGCATTTCTTTGAACATTACAAAGATCTTGAATCAGGTAAATGGGTTCGAGTTGATGGCTGGAGTAATGCTGAAGCAGCCAAACAAGAAATCATTAATAGTGTTAAACGCTACGAAGAAGCCCCAGAAAAACCAGCATTTTAACGCGGGTCTATTCACCTTAGCACAGAAAATTTTAGTTGTTAGCCAGACCTGTAACCGATAATGGCTTACAGGTTGATGGTTTGGCAATTATCCGTAGAAACCTTTGACTTTGCGGTTTAATCTTATTTAATCATTTGAATTATTACTTCTCTTTTACACCAATCTCATTGCCATCATTCTGCTATTTCGCACCCCAGTTACCTCGAAATTTCGACCGATATCCGCATATTCCTTTGGTTTTTAAATCGTCATAAAATAACCCATTAAAAATAACAATCAAAGCCATTTTAAAAACCGTTCAATATTTTATTCCTTTAAAATATAAATAACAGTAATAATAACCTTGTCACCTACAGACACTTTTGAGAGTATTGTTGGTAAAACATTTAAATTAATCTCATCTATTATGATGCTGACGAGTGTTAATAATCGGCAACCGAATTAATTAATTTTAGGGTGAAACATGCTTAGTTTTATTAGAAAAAGAGTTGCTACTTTTAGTCAATTTTTTATTTTATTCATCTGTCTCATGCAGTTTCCTCCTTCCATTGCAGCAACTCAATTTCAAAAAGCTCAAGGCTTTGAGCAACCAATCATGCAGGCGACTCAACATCTTGACAGTATTGTTTTAGGTGGAGGATGTTTTTGGGGCGCTGAAAAAATGTATGCTGCGCTGCCAGGTGTCGTTGATGCAACGACAGGCTTTGCTGGCGGAGCAATTGTGGATATTAGCCAATATCCTTCAGATAATTATAGTGATGCACTAATCAAAGCCAATCATGCAGAAGTGGTAAAAGTCACTTTTAACCGCCAGCAAATTTCATTAGAAAAAATACTTAAAGTATTTTTTGAATCTCATGACCCAACACAGCTCAACCGACAAGGAGCGGATGTAGGTCCATCTTATCGCTCCATCGTGCTTTATCATGAAGCATCTCAGCAACAATTAACACAAGAGTTAATTAAAACCTTTCAGACAAAGCTCACACAAGCAGGTTTTGGCAAAATCGTCACTCAAATACAAGAAATCGAAAAGTTTTATCCGGCTGAGGAACGGCACCAGGACTATCTAGTCAAAAACCCAAATGGTTACTGTCCTGATCACCGCACTGGCGTTACCTTTGCTGAAACTCAACCAAGCTTGCATAAAATTGATAACAAGCCACTCAACAAAGGGAAACAAATCATCGTGGTAGAAGCAGAGTTTTGTCCATTTTGCGAAAAGTTCAAAAAAGAAATTGGCAATCAATATAAAGGCAAAATTCCTCTAACCTATCGACAAGCTTCTCAACTTGATGGTTTAACGATTACTACACCAACCTTTGCCACACCAACATTTATATTTTTGAACAATGGTGAAGAGGTGTTTGGGATGCAAGGCTATAAAAGTCAGGAAAGCTTCTATCAATTGCTGGCTCAGTTTGAAAAACACCGTTAACACCAAATTCAGATAGATATTAAAAATGGCGTTATTTTAATACTTAACTAAGCACATTGACTAAGTAAAAAATACCGCCTACTAGCATAGAATTTGACTAACCAATGCAATTGCAAAAATAGGTGGACTAAAACTGCTAAAATAAAATCAGTAAAATATAGCGACTTTGATTTTTCAACAAAATATTCTTAAAAAAAATAATTTGAAAAGATGCTTTGCCAATCTCTCACAGTACTAATTTGCTGCAAACTTACCAAACTGCGATTCAATATTATTTTTCATCAAGCGAATACGTATATTGAATTCATCTTTTATTGAAGCATAAAGCGGGTCACGTCTCACTTCATCAAATATCGGATCGGCTTCAGCCCACCAAAATTCAACAAATCCCTCTTGAATTGCCTGCCTAAGCAATTTTAAAGATTTTTGTACATCTCCAGAAAGCGCAGCATAAGAAGCCTGTTGATAGCGTAATGCCTGTGAATCAAAACCTTTTACCTTTAAATGTGCCAGCTCTTTGGTTACTTCATCAAGATAATATTCAGATTTAATACGATCACCGAGCAGCGCATAAGTTTTAATTAAAAATAATTGAATTCGAACCGTATTTTCATCAATCCGTTTGTGATTTTCTTGTCTTACCAGAATTAACGATTTCTCTAAATCGTTAGCGGCAAATTGCCACTTTTCTTTTTTCATCCAGCTTAAACTGCGCCAAAGTCGCTCACCCCACTTTTCAGTTCCTTCAGCAAAACTTTCAGTCCATCCGTGAAAAGGCTGCCAATTATCACTAGCAACCCAAATACTGGCCTGTAGTTGATCGAATTTATCGTGATACTCTTTCATTGAAGATTGGTTAAGCTTATCGATCTGTTGCTGTGCTATTTCGAACTCATTTAATGGGATCATCAAACGTGTTGAATTGATTAACCATTCAAACTCTTCATCACTCAGCTCTGCCAGACGATAGTACATGCTATAGGCCTGATCGAGCTGACCAACCGCATAACTGACATCACCAGCAATCGTATAGGCATTAGGATAATTAGGATTATTGCGAACCACAGTATTAAAAACATCCATCGCGCCTTTGTAGTCACCATAGCGAACCAAATCTTTTGCCCGGTTGTAGCCTACTACGGCTGCCTGCGGATCAATTTCATACGCTTTTTGGCGTAATTTAGCGCCTTCAATAAAGGAGCCTTGATTTTGTAATATCGAACCATACCACATGTAAGCTTCGGCTAATGAAGGGTTGATATCAATAGCACGTGATAAATAACTTTTGGCGAGTTCCAGCTGCTCATTTTTATCTGACCGTTTGTCAGCCATTTGCCAGTGAAATAGCCCATTTACCGCATGTGCAGCGCCTAAATTTGCATTCAGCTCAAATGCTTTCGTTAATAACGGTTCAGCCAATTCAAATGATTCATTGGTTTTACGTTGCCCATAATTTGCCTGAAGCAAATAAGTTTGTGCCAACATCACCATCGCTTCCGCATAGTGACTATCAATGTCCAGTGCTTTTTGAAAATTAAGAATAGCTTGTTCAAAGTCATCTTTAGTACGATTACGAATGAGTGACAAGCCACGTGAATAGTCAGCAAAGGCCGTAATGTTATTAGTCCCAATTTCAGCAACCGCTTCGTTTGCTTCACCCAGCAGACTGACTTTTAATTCATCCATTACCGAATGGGCGATTTCATCTTGAACTTTAAATACATTTTCGGTATTTCTATCCCATGACTTAGAGAATACATGAGAATCTTCATCTGCCTTTATCAATTGAGCAGTAATGCGAATTAAATTCCCCGAACGTCTTACACTTCCTTCGAGAATATATTGTACATTCAGCTCTTGAGCGATAGTTTTGACATTAATATTAGTATTTTTATATTGAAAAGATGACGTCCTGGCGGCAACACGTAAGCGCTTATTTCGCGCTAACACATTCAGTAATTCTTCTGACAATCCATCTGCAAAAAATTCATCCTGGGTAGAGTCGCTAAAGTTGGCAAAGGGTAAAACGGCAATAGTTTTTTGTTCATTTGCCGGAAGTAAAAGTTTGTCGATATCTTCCTTAAAGGTTATATTTGCCTGAACGGGCTCACTGACACTGTTAAAGTATAAATAGATTGCACCGATACTAAACAGACTGATAACAGCGATTTCGGCAACTCTCGAAGAAAAACTCTGGCGAATAATTTGCGGCTGACCATCACCAAACTCGGCAACTCTTTTGCGCTCATGGCGTAAATCCAGCATCCAACCGGTAATCAGTGCGACCGGAAAACCAGAAAAAGCCAGCAATACCATAGACGACATTACCCAGCTATCGATACCTAAAACAGGTAGCAATACATCAGCGATCTGGATGATCCCCCAGGCAATAGCCGCATAAATGGTTGCAGCCTTAAAAATTTTTCGGCTTTTAACTTCTTCCCAGATACTAGACACGTGATTTCCTGATTAACAACATCAACAGGCTAAACTTAATTATAATAACCAATAAGACGACAAGTTCAATGAAATAGCCGTTAAATTAGTGGCAATAGTCTCAAAAAACAGTCGACTTAACCTATGCTACCCTTTTCACTCAATATTTAAGCAATTGATTTGCAAAGTGATTATTATTCGGGGTGTCATTAATATCTCACTATTAGTTGGATTTGCCAATAGCTTTTAGTCCTATTCTGCCACTGACCGTCGACATCTTTACTAAACCGTTACCTTTACCAGCAGTAAATTTTAGACTATGGGATTGAATAAAAGAACTTACCGGCTTATCACTGGAGTATTGATTGACGATTCGGCCTCCCGGTGCAGTTTCGATGGTTACCCGAGCATCAAGTTTATCATCGACATAATAAATAGCATCGCCCGAAACACTGCCTAAACGAATTTCACCATCAGCCAATAACTGACCGTATAGGTAAACATCTCCCGAAACACTGGAAACATGTGCGGATTCAATCTCTGTTAACTTAACATCCAGTTTTGCCGAAACCCCACTGATGTTCACTTTTTGACATTGTACATTAGCATCGAGATTGCCACTGACCGTAGAAACTTCGAGGCGCCCCGCAATGTCGGTTAAACTCAATAAACCGCTGACGCTGTTAATGTAAGTTCGCTCCCGAGCTTTACTAACACTGATCGCACCACTCACCGAGTTGACATCAATCCCCCCCAATACCTGCTCAATCATCAAATCAGTTGCAACTCCTGAAAAGTTCAATTTTGAAGCTTTAGGCACCATAATTGTCAACTTAGAACCCTGCCGTGAATGATAACTCGAATTACGTGGTAATTTGATCTTGATTAAAACTTTGTCGCCACGCTGCTCAAAAATAAACTCTTCAGTCAAGTCATCGAGGGTTCCAGTGACTTTTACCTGACTTTTGTCCCAACCAGCGATACTGATTTTTCCACGAACATTATGAATATCGACAATTCCATCAGCCTCGGCATCAATTGACTGATCAATAGATTCTCCGGCAAAAATCGAAAAACTTATGCTAAAACACAACAAAGCAAATAATTTTTTCATTCTTGATTACCTCATCATTAAAATCTTTCATCCAGGTAAGCTGGTTTTATCATGGCCATTTTACCCGATTCTGTTTTTTCGCTATCTACCCGAATCCGTTAGGAAGATTGTGCAATCTTCACCAATTTCGATAACACAGCCAGTTCTTGCTGATACGTTGAATTCAACAAATTAATCAACAGCGGATCAGCAGGTTTTTTAGCTAAAGCAGCTTTAAGTTCCTGTGTGGCATGTTCAATTATCATCAAATTACCGCTAACTTCAGCCAACAAATTATGCTCTGTCGGTGATTGGTTCAAACCAATTTGCATTAATAAAGCCGATTTAGCGGCATGATATTCTAATTCCATCGCTTTTATTTGCGTATTGACATCGGCGGTTGTCGCTTGCTCAACGTTTGCATATTGCAGCTTGATTAACTGTGCCTGCGCTAATGTTTGTTCTGCTTTTTGTAAATGTTGCCAGCTTATACCAAGTGACATAATACTGAGCAGTAAACTAGCTGCAATCGCTAAAGGAATCCAGCGCCGATTGTAAATCTTTGTTACCGGTGCTTGAAGTCTATTTTCTATCGCTGGCCATAAATCACGCTCTGGCGCTTGTTCCACGGGCAATTGAGCATAAAAATCCGCCAATGTTGCATCATCTATAAATAAATTTTCAGCAACATGCTTATTCGACAGATTTGAGACTTCAGCCTGTTCTGATTGATTATTTTGAGAACTCATTCTTCGATCAGTCATGATTCCTCCCGATCTTCATTGTCCTGCGTTTGATTGCGGTGGTTTGATGTCAGTGCATTACGCAATAGCTGACGAGCCCGAGATAACTGAGCCTTGGAAGTTCCTTCAGCAATCCCAGTAAGTTGCGCAATTTCTTTATGAGCAAATCCTTCTAAATCATGCATTACCAACACCAACCGAGCCCCTTGTGGTAATCGTCGAATTTGGTTTTCCATATCGATCGCTTGCTCAACCGAAGATGAAGCTGCGGGTAGTTCAACGTCTAAATCCGTTATATTTTGCCAAACTCGAGACTCTTTTAGCCTGAAATGATCAATCATTAACCGAGAAGCAATCTGGCGTATCCAGCTATAAAAACCGCCCTCGTTTCTAAAGTCTTTCAGCGCAAGCCAAGCTTTAACATAACTTTCCTGAAGAATTTCTTCCGCGACTTCAGGCTTAGCCAGCAACCTTAAACAATACAGATAGAGCTTTCGATGAGTGAGTATATATACCTGCTCAAAAGCGCGTTTATTGCCAGCTTTTGCAGCGGAAACCCATTCAGAAAGCTCATCAATTGAACGACTCACATTTGATTGCAACGAAAACCTACTGATTTACTCATGACCATTAGTACCTAAGACGTAGCAGGCGCAAAAATGGTTTAAAGACGAATGAAAATATCATCATTGTTTAGTTCTCAAGTACTCCCTTGTATTGGTAAGGTTATACTTTTAACTTATCCTCTCGCTAATAGCTCACGCAAATCAATCAGTCCCGCATTTGCACGGCTAATATATGACGCCATTACTAAAGAATGATTAGCTAATAGCCCAAAGCCACTGCCATTTAGTATAATTGGGCTCCAAATCGACTCTTGAGTTGCTTCTAGCTCACGAATGATCTGTGCCAAACTGGTTTTAGCATTCTTTTTTTCCAACACGGCTTCAAAATCAATTTCAATCGCTTTAAGCAGGTGAATTAATGCCCAGCAGGCGCCACGCGACTCATAAAATATATTATCAATTTCCAGCCAAGGAGTTTTTACAACCAATTGTGAGGAATTCTCTGTCGATTGGTGGGCGGCCGCATCACCAGATAAGTCAGTATTGATTCTCACTTGACCAACTGAAGCGGTTAAACGCTGAGATAATCCACCCAATCGTTTTTCAACCAAAATCAACCAGGCATTTAAATTATCAGCACGAGTATAAAATTGAGCGTCTGGGTTATCTATCTGCCCCAACTCCTTACGATAAGCAGCGAGTTTCTCAATACCTTTTTGATATTTATTTTGTGCATCAGGCCACATCCATAAGGTGTGATCATTATTGAATAAAGGCTCTGCTTCCTTTAAATACTTATTCTCCATCGACTGAGACTGGGAGCGACTCATATGATTACGCAATACCAAAGCGATATCTCTCACTTGTACCAACACACCAAATTCCCATGAAGGAATATTATCTAAAAACACCGAAGGCGGCATAATATCATTGCTGAGATATCCACCGGGTTTATCAAGCAATGTTGAGGCAATTTTTTCAGTTGTTGCAACCGTTGTGTAACCAACAATCAGTTTTTTCTCTCCTTGAACAAACTGATAAGCATTGGTGTCTTCTACAACAAATGGTTCAGGTTCTGAACTCCAATAGGCGCCAATGAAATATAAAATAATCATTAATGCCAGCAGGCTGTAAAATATGAGTTTGGGCAGCGAAGCGGTTTTATCTAAAACGGACTCATCACCTGAACCAGTTGAAATATCCTCTAGCCCATCATTATTTTTTTTCCAAAATTGCCACTTCATGCTTTTTACCCTTTAAGGTTTAACCTTGAACTTCAACGTCTGTAAATTGGCAAAAGTTAACTCCACTTCAAAAGTTTGTGAAATTAATTGCTTATCAATGCCCATCAACATTATATGATAACCACCTGGTACAAATTCAAGTTTGCCATTCGCAGGAATTTGAACAGTATCCTGATGCCGCATTTTTGCTACGCCATCTTCTTCTATCGATTGGTGAATCATACTGTGGTGAGCAACGGGTGTATTGACATCGATTAATTCAACCGACTGCTCACTGAGATTAGTTAAGGTAAGATAGATGGCGGCCATTTGACTCACTTTTGGTACATCAGGCATGTGCACATTCGAAACTTTTATGCTGTGAGATTGAGAAGTTTTTATACTCTCATCGAGTGCTTTAACCTTTGCGTTTATAGAAGAATCAAGCTGAGCCGAATCAGTGGTCGTTGCTTGGTTTTGTTGACTCGACTCAGCGAAATTATTGGCTAAAATTTCGCCAAAACTAGTCGCTAATATTAGCAACGAAAGTAGTAATTTGAGTTTCATTATCTAGGCCTCGTTATGCGTTTTTGTCTATTAATCGAAAACAACTAATCGATGATAAAGCTGATTGATGATAATGCGGCCAGTATTATAACAGTGATAAAAGCAGTTTGATTGCTCTTTTCAAAAAAACCTCTCTACCATGTAAAAACATCATAGAGAGGTTATACCTTAAATTCATTAAATACGATTAACAATCTTAAATAATCCATAATTTAACCCAGCTAAATTATGGCTCGAAATAGTGACATCGATTAGTAAAACAGTGCACCCGCAACAATATAGGCCAGTACCGTTGGTACAGTAAAAGCAAACAATCCAATCACAGCGACCACACGCACCCCGGTGACATCCCAGTCCATTTGGTGTGCAATTCCAGCACATACGCCCATAATTTTACTACGTGCAACAGGTTTTTCTCGATACGAATAATCTCGACGATAGTGGGTATATTTATTCACGATTATGACTCCAAAAAAATTCTATTGATAAACGCTGTAAAATAAATTTTATTCAATTTTTTCAACAGCTTTTAAAACCAACAACTTAGTTTATTAATCCACTTTTTCTGTAGTGGGTGTATCAGTCTGAATGTTTTTACTCTGCATTTTTTGTTTAAGAGCAGCTAACTCTTTATCTAGCGCATCCTCTTTTTCTAAAGAGTCAATTTGTTCACTTAGCGATTGATTGCGACCAAAATCCATCGCTTCAACCTGCGCTTCGAGTTGGTCCATTTTTCTTTCAAAGTTTTCAAAGCGTTCAAGCGCCTCATCAATCGCCGAATGTTCAAATTGCTGACGCATTTTAATTGTCGAGTTAACCGTCTGATGGCGGGCAAGTAATGCCTTCTTACGAGCAACAGCTTCATTTAACTTAGCTTGTAATTGGCTGATTTCCTGCTCCAGTCTAAGTAGCGCGCTGTCAAGTGCGGATAATTCTTTTTGCTGTGCATTGATGGCTTGTTCAATGCGATTTTTTTCTGCCAGTGCTTGTTTGGCTAAATCATCACGTTCTTTTAATAGTGCTTTCTCGGCCCGTTGTTGCCATAACTGCGCTTCTTGCTGCATATTAGTGAGTTGGCGCAGCATTTCTTTTTGTTCCGCGATAACTTTGGCACATTCGCGTCGGGCTTCAAACAAAGTATTTTCCATTTCAGAAATGATCAGTTTAACCATTTTTTCTGGATTTTCAGCTTTGTCTAACATCGCCGAAATATTGCTGTTTATAATATCTGAAAATCGTCTAAATACGCTCATTGGCTTCCTCTCTGTAATTGCACACGGTCACGTTGAGTAATCTAATTAAATTTTTAATATTTAATGATTGCTTGCAAAGACACTTTCACAGATCGTGCCAACCCAAAAATAAAAAAATAAAATCCTTTAAATACAAAAGACTAAAGCGACTGATTGATAATTAAGAGAAGCAACTCGTTGCAAGGCTAAAGTGGTAAAATTATACTTTTCACTAAAAAGTGGTGAAAAACACAATTCAATTTTTGCTTAAAACAAGGATTGAAAAGCTAAAATGAAAAACCAGTGACCTAATAAATTATTTAACCGATTACCTGCTTTAATGCATCTTCAATTACATTAATACCAGCGTTGGCTTGGTGAGAGTTTTCACTTAAATAACGTCGCCAAAGTTTGCCACGAGGTTGCGCATGAAACAGCCCCAGAATATGTCTTGAAATATGTTGCAATCGTTGGCCATTGGCTAGTTCTTGCTCTATATAGGGTAATAATTTTGTAACAATATCTAACCGGGTCTGTATGGGAACATCTGATTGATAAAAGCGTTGGTCAACTTGCGCTAAAATAAATGGATTATGATAAGCTTCTCGCCCGATCATCACTCCATCAACGTGTTGTAAATGCTCCTCAGCGGTGTCCAGAGAAGTAATTCCACCATTAATAATAATTTCTAAATGTGGATTATCTTTTTTTAACTGATAGACGTGAGAATAGATTAATGGTGGAATTTCTCGATTCTGTTTAGGACTCAACCCTGATAAAACAGCCTTACGAGCATGAACAATAAATGTTTTGCAACCAGCCGAAGCAACTGTATTGACAAAAGTGTGTAAAAACGCGTAACTATCCATATCATCAATACCAATTCGATGTTTTACCGTCACAGGAATTTTAACCTGTTGCTGCATCGCTGCGACACACTCACCAACTAAATCCGGTTCAGCCATTAAACAAGCACCTATTTTTCCTGACTGAACTCGGTCAGATGGACAACCGACATTTAAATTAATTTCGTCGTAACCAAAATCTTCACATATGCGCGCGCACTGCGCTAATGCAGCCGGGTCACTCCCCCCTAACTGAACAGCAACCGGGTGCTCCTGTGGACTAAATTGTAAGTACTTTTCTGCCTGACCATGTAAAATTGCCCCGGTAGTTACCATTTCGGTATATAGCAACACCTGCCGAGAAATTAGGCGCAAGAAAAAACGATCGTGACGATCGGTCCACTCCATCATGGGGGCAATCGAAATTTTTCTATCTATCGAACTACTTAATTTCACTTGTATCTGCCTGTTTTATAAGCATTTATCACTTCACTCATTCTTTGTTATTTATTGACGTTTTTTGACATTTATTGATCCTTGGGGATCCTATAGTGATCCAAATAAAACTAAAACTCTCTCAGAGCCTTTAATACTTGGGCTCTGTATTTTTTGTCTGTCCAGTCGAGCATGGGCGCACAAGATAATCTATGAGAAATCATATAATTAGGTGTAATTCCAGAAATATAAAAATAGCTAAAAGTGTTTGAGAAAGAACTTAAACACTATCCAATTATACGGTTTATGATGGGATTAAACAAAAGAAAAGAGAGACTATGATTGGACCGATAGTAACTCTAGTGAAGCAATATCCTCAACTAAAACACTACCAACATTTTTACCTTTGATAGTTAGCGATAAAATCAATAAATAACCTTACTTTAAGCGGTAATTGTTTTTTAGCGGGATACAATAAGTGAACTGGTCGAGGTTTTGGCTCTTGTCCTACAAGGATTCTAACTAAAGTAGAATTTTCAATATTCTCTTTAAGCAAAGAAAATGGTTGAAGAATTATTCCTTGACCTTGACACGCAGCAACCCTGAGACAGTTACCACTATTGCAAACAAATTTACTATCGTTAATCCGCAGTGAATCTATGTCAAACTCTCTTTTCAACCGAGAATGCGATTGCCAAGCTTTGAACCCTAAAAATAAATGCTCTTCAAGATCACTAATATTATCAGGTACACCAAACTTACCTAGGTATTGAGGTGAGGCACAAAATATTAATTGTTGTTCATCGACTTTTTTAGAAATGTAAGAAGCATCTTGCAAATCACCAATTCTGAAGATCATATCAAAATCGTCCAAAAAAACATCAGATAACGAATCTGAAAGCTCTAGATCAATCTGAATATCTGGGTACTTTTCTATAAACACACTAATTCTGTGTGTAAGTTGATAGGTTCCATAGGTTACTGGGGCATTTATCTTTATACGCCCTTGTGGCTCTCCTGAGAAATATTCCATTTCATGCTTTAGCTGTTGATACTGAGCAGACAGTTTTTCGGCATTGCTTAAATATAATATACCTGCTTCAGTTAACTTTTGCCCTCGTGTACTTCTGCTTAAAAGCTTTATATTCACATCTTTTTCAAGAAAATTAACATATTTACTTACCATAGCAGGTGAAATATCAAATTGGTTGGCAACTTTAGAAAAGCTCTTTTCTCGACATACTGCGATAAAAATATCAATTGCTCGCATCCTATCCATTATGAACCCTCAGTTAAAACTGTTAATACCAAAACACTATTAATCACTTGATAGTAGCAAGATAAACTTATCGCGTAAACTACATGGAGTAAGCATGAATACCTACTTAATAAGCTTTTTTATCCTGTCCTTGATAACTGTCTCAAGTCCAGGTCCTGCGATATTATTCACAGTCCAAAATACTCTGAATCATAAGTTATCCGAGACTTTTCGAGGAATCTTGGGTGTAGCGACAGGAATTCTTTTTATAGCAACTCTTGCGACAATACTACTTGTTTTTGCTGCAAACGTAATGGATTTTGCTTTTCTTATAACGAGTGTTATTGGATCACTATACTTTTTCTATTTATCATTTAGTAGCTTGCAAAAAATTGCTAAGAATGATTTAAAAAATGAGTCTCGCCATAATTCATTTCTAAGCGGAATATTAATCAGTTTATTAAACCCTAAGGCCCTCGCATTTTTCATTTTTATATTTCCTTTATATCTAGATACTAAAGCGATTAACTATCAACGACCTATTCTGCTTTCACTAATATTCTCAACCAATGTGATTATTGTACATAGTCTTTATGTATGTACTTTTAGACATTTGGCGAAATCAATTGACCTTCAAAAGTTTACTCAAACCTTTAACAAAGTATCCGCTTTATTATTTTTTATTTTCGGCATTTTGTTAATAAAACAAACCCTAGATAACACATCTAACCTATTCACCTAAAACAATCGAGGTACATATGATCGATTTATATTACTGGACGACACCCAATGGTCACAAAGCCGCAATAATGCTTGAAGAGTTACAACTGGAGTACAACATTCACACAATTAATATCAGTGAAGGAGAACAATTTTCAAAAGTTTTTTCATTAATCAGTCCAAATCAAAGGATCCCAGCAATAGTAGATAACTCACCAATAAATTCTACTAAGAGCATAAAGATTTTTGAGTCTGGTGCAATTCTACAATATTTAGCTGAGAAAACAGGGAAATTAATAGGAAGCACGATTGAAGACAAATATAAAGTAATTCAATGGTTGACTTGGCAAGTTGCTGGACTAGGGCCAATGGCAGGGCAAAATCATCATTTTAGCCACTATGCATCAGAAGAAATACCTTATGCAATAAAACGTTATCAAAATGAAACTAGCCGCCTATATAGTGTTATGGACCATCAATTATCCTCTAATGAATATCTAGCGGGTAACTTCTATTCTATTGCAGATATAGCTTGCTTTCCTTGGGTAAGGATTCATGAATATCAAAAACAAGATATATCAAAGTTTAAACACCTAGAACGTTGGCTATTGGCGGTTAGTGAGAGACCTGCAACGATTAAAGCATTAGAAATAGCTAAAAAGATCAACACAAAACCAACAGTAAACGAAAAGGCATCTAGTTTCCTATTCAACCAAAATAAGATAACTACAAAGCAACAAAGCAACAAAGCAAAGAGTAATTATCATGATCAAATTGTATGAATTATCAGGTAAGAATAGCGTTATTTTTAGCCCCTATTGTTGGCGTGTACGTTTAGCTCTTTTACATAAGCAACTGAAATTTTCTAGCGTAGAAACAGCTTTCACTGACATAACAAAAATACATGATGGTACATTTAAGACAGTACCTGTTCTCTGTGATGATAAAATAAACATTAACGATTCTTTTAATATAATTGAATATTTAGAAGCTGCCTATCCTGCAAAGCCTTCATTATTTAAATCCAATGAAGGACGTGCTCTTTCAATGTTCATCGAAGCATGGGCAAGCTCATTACATCCTGATATAGCAAGAATGGCTATTGCAGATATATATAGTCATTTACAAGATAAAGATAGAACCTACTTTCGAGAAACACGCGAAAGTTTTTTCGGTAAAAATCTAGAAATTGTTCAAGAAGAAAGCTTCGAGCTTGCCAAAGAGAGTTTTCTAGTAAAACTCAACCTACTTGAAAAACATTTAATAAAAACTGAATTCATTGGAGGCGAATGTCCACTGTATCCTGACTTTATTGTATTTGGCAGTTTGCAATGGCTACTAACCACAAGTCTTCATTTTGAAGTCAACAATTTACCTGATAATACAAAAATTTGGTTTTCAAAGATTTGTAGCACTTACAGTATCAAAAATAAGGAGTTCGAATGAATGTTAATAATATTTATGAACTTGCGGAATCACTAACTGAACATTGGTCTCCACAAGTCATAGCTTCAGTGAATGACCAATACGTTAAAATAGCAAAAATTGAAGGTCAACTGGTATGGCACACACATGAACAAGAAGATGAAGCATTTTTCATCATTAAAGGCGAAATGTACATTGAATATGAAAACCATATTGTCAACCTGAAAGAAGGGGACTTTCATGTTGTGCCTAAAGGCACACCGCACAATCCAGTTGCTGTGACAAGTTCTTGTTGGATCATGCTCATTGAATCAAAATCGACTTTACATACAGGTGAAGTTCAAACAAAAAAAACCAAATCACTTCAAGAACAGCTTTCGGCAAGTGAGGTAAAAAGATGATTATTAGAAAATGGACAGCACCTATTCCAATACATAAACGAGAGGAATATATAAATTACATTATGCAAACAGGTTTTGCTGAATATAACACTACAAAAGATAATCAAGGTGCATTTTTAACACTGGAAGAAAGAGGCGATAAGCTTTATGTTACAACATTAACTTTTTGGGAATCTGTTGACCCAATTACATGTTTCGCAGGTGAAAATTATCAGTTGACTAAATACTACAAAAGGGATGACGAGTTTCTCCTTGAAATGCCAAAATATGTTGAGCACCAAGAAATGATTTATGGCTCTAGTAGAGAAATAAGGGTCAACATATGAATATCAGAAAAGCAATTGCAAGTGATAAGAATAATGTATTGAAAATTTGTGAGAGATTATCTGATTTCAAAACACCATCGTGGCGAACATGTGAAGAAATAACATCGGAAGATATGAAAACACTTGATAGCTATTTTTCATGCCCTAAACCTAATCAACATTTATTTGTTGCCGAGGAAGAGTCAACAGTAGTAGGTATATTATTTTTGGAACAAAGGACTGATTTTTTTAACCAAAATCCTCTAATGCATATTTCTATAATAGCAGTTGCCAGAGATAAAGGTGGGAAAGGCATAGGTTCCAAGCTACTTGAATATTCCGAAGATTTGGCTAAGAAATTGGATATAGCGCAAATAAGTTTAAATGTTTTTTCATCAAATCAGCTTGCGCGAAAAATTTATAAAAGCAAAGGTTTTAATGAAGATACAATATTTATGCTTAAAGATATTTAATTAGAAATCAAAATTGAGCCTTTAGGGGAGTTTAATTCACTTATAGGTATTTAATACCCTTTTATCCCCTTAAAAACACAAACAAATAGTAAGCAATTGAATTTAATGAGCATTATTTGACAATCACATCCATCATGAGGGTAATCTAATTTTTTCTATTTAACAAACCGTTAGAGGCCATTTATAACTCTTTAAAGTTCTGTGAAAATCGATTCAGCAAGGCGTATTTGATGAAGAGGTATTATATAATTTGTGAAAAATATTCTCAAAAAATATTGCCAACATATTTTTCAGCACTTAAATAATACTTGAAAAAATCAGCATAAAAATTCTACATTATAAAAAATTCATTAAGACAAGTTTAAAATAGCAAGTTATTAGCGCCCACCTGAAAGCAGGATTAAACCGACTCAATTCACAAGAATTTTTTAGCAGAGCACCTGAATTCTTTCTAAAACTCAGATATTTTTATGATTATCAATAAGTGAAAATACTGACACTGAAACCTATAAAAAGCCATAGCCACCATCATTAAAAAATAATGCTGATTCAGGTTCAGTTTTAGATTAACTTGAAGCGACTGACCAATTTTTGCAGCGCATCTGCCAGTTCAGCTAATGCGCTACTTGCAGTTAAGTTTTCTGCAGCCCCCTGCGCCGTCTTATCTGCCATTTCAGAAATTGCCGAAATATTTTGATGCATTTCTTGAGAAACCGAATTTTGTTCTTCTGCAGCACTGGCAATATGGGTACTCATATCATTAATTACGCTAACGGCCGAAGTTATTTTAGCAATTGAGTCTCCAGCTCTTGCTGTTTTTTCAACGCTTAACTGTGCTTCAGTTTGGCTCAACTGCATCACTTTTACCGCCTCTTGCGTGCCGACTTGCAAACGCTCTATCATTTCTTGAATTTCAGAAGTCGAGGCTTGTGTCTTACTCGCCAGCTCTCTAACTTCATCAGCCACTACCGCAAATCCTCTGCCCTGTTCGCCAGCTCTGGCTGCTTCTATTGCCGCATTTAGCGCCAATAAGTTAGTCTGCTCGGCAATACCTCGTATAACATCAAGTACTGAGCCAATATTGGTACTGTATTGATTAAGTCGTTGTATAACTGAAGCTGCATTTTCAATTTCTTGTGCAAGTCGATTAATTGAGTCAATACTTTGCTCAACGATAGCTCGGCCTTCAGCAGCCTGCTGGTTTGCTTTTTGAACTTCTATTAACGTATGGTTAGCACTATTGGCAACATCAGATACGGTTGCATTCATTTGCGTCATAGCGGTTGCAATCATATCGGTCTGTTCTTTTTGATAGTGGATATTTTCATGGCTTTGTTTAGATATAACAGTTGTTTGCTCAGCCGATGCTGTCAATTGCAAAGCGCTATTTTCAATTTGCTTGAGTGTTGAACTAAGCGCCGTTACCAATTGATTAACACCATCTGAAAGTTTACCTAATTCATCCTGATGAAAAACTCTTGCGTGTTGCGTTAAATCGCCTTGTGAAACTTTACCGACGACAGCCAACACATCATTAATTGGATTCGTCACACTTTTTAAAATCCAGAGGTTAACACCAATAGCAATAACTATTGCAAGGACTGTAAATAGCATGAGTAAATTTCGAGTAGTGTTAACTTGTTTTACTGCATCATCTGTGACTTCCTGAGTCATATTTTTAACTTTGATAAATAAGTTATTCATATGAGCTTTTGCTTGTTCAGCTTCATCATCAAGTTGTTTAACTTGTACTTGAGACTCGCCTTTTACTCTTAAACGTTTTTGATGTAGTACTAATAAACTTTGTTGTCCATTGATAATAGGATTGAGCTGTTCAATTGCTTTTAATACCGGCTTTCGGTATTCATTGACTAATTCTTCGTTCATTGCTGCAAGTGCTTGGCTCTTTGTCATTAACTCCTTTTGCATCATAGAGATCGTTTGCTTGACTGAGCTGACTTTTGTTGATTCTCTAACAAGCAATGTATCAACAATGTTGACCGATATTTCTTTTACTTGATTTGAAATTGAGAGCAACAGGGTATTAAGTTGAGTTGACTCAGTACTTTCACCAAAGTCAAACAATAGCGAGTCAAGTTCGTCAGCAACCGTTTCGAGTATTTTTTTCTGAGATTGAATCTGCTCAGCTAATTGAAGATCTTCGCGATGCGTTTGAAAAACTAATTTGGCCGATTCAGCAAATTTTTTTTCACTCGCTAATCCTTGGTTTAACGAATTAAGAATATCTGGAAAATTTTGACTAAACTCAAGTAACTGCTGATTTGACATATCATTATTTTTCATCCATTTTTGATAATTATTTTCAAAAACAGGTAATTCAGCAATTTCAGTGGCTTGATAATATCGATTCACTTCCACCATAGACTTCAACAAGGATGATAAGTTTTCGCTACCAGCAATTAACATCGGTGTTGTTTTTTCACTTAAGCGGACCAGATCTTTTTCAATTAAATGAATACTTCGAAAACTGGTTAAAACAAACAAAATTAACAGTAATACAAATAATACGGCACCACCTATTAGCCGACTATTTACGGTTAATTGCATAATCTACCCCTTGTTTTAATGATTTTTTAACAGCTTATAAAATTTTGATTTAGAAGTGTTTTTTAGGCATTAGTCTAATATTAGCTCAATTTTTTCTGCAAAGTCCAAAAATATACAAATAATTCAAGGTTAAGTCAGGAATTATCACTCATTATATTAAAGACTTGCTTAATCACTGAATAATTACAACGGCAGGTACTATTCAAAAAATCTTAAACAGTTTTTATTGATGTATGACCAAAAGGTTGTTTGACTAAAGCGTATTGCTGAAGAGTTAACAATGGCAAAATACAAAATAATCAAGCAAATAATTTTTCGAGCTTACTTAATTATTCCAAACAAATTTAACTCGCGAAGTCACACCACATAATAGCGTATAGGGAATAGTATCGGCATGTTGTGCAATCGTTTCAACAGGTAGTTCATCGCCCCATAAAACGACTTCATCACCAATTTTTCCAGAAAAATCTTCCCCCAAATCAACTGTGATCATATCCATCGAAACTTTACCCACCAAAGGATAGGTTTTACCGTTGATTGAAACAGGCGTACCTTCTTTTGCATGCCGAGGATAACCATCACCATAACCTATCGCAATGACACCAATTAAAGTTTCTCTAGTTGCCGTCCATGCCGAGCCATAACCAACCTGATCGCCAGGTTTTATTGATTTAATAGCAAATAGTTGTGAAGCTAGCATCATCACTGGTATCAACTGATGATCGCTACCTGTCAAGCCAATCATAGGGGAGCAACCGTATAGTATAATTCCTGGCCGAATCCATTGATAATGACTTTCAGGCCAAGCAATAACGCCTGCCGAATTTGCCATTGAGCGTTCACCAGTTATGTTGGTAGTAACCTGATTAAAAAGCTGAATTTGTCGTTGACTCATTGGGTTTTGAATATCATCTGCACATGCCAGATGAGACATTGGATTTATCGTCGAAATAAATCCCAAGCCTTGCAATCGCTGATAAGCATCAATAAAGCCAGCATCATCAAACCCCAGGCGATGCATTCCCGAATCAAACTTGAGCCACACAATTAATTGAAATTGTGGATGATTTGGTTTAGCCACTTCGTTTATGTCTAACCTAGTCGTATCTGTCGCATATTTTTGCGCAAGTTTTTCCAATGCAATCACTTGCGCTTCATGATGAACTACTGTTTGTAAATTATATTCAATAATTTGAGCCAACTCATCGTCACTAAAAAAACCTTCTAGCAGTATAATAGGTTGAGTGATTCCGGCGTTTCTTAGGGTAATTGCCTCATCCATACATGCGACAGCAATTGCATCGATTTGAGAGAGGTGACTAGTCACTTGAACTATGCCGTGACCATATGCATCCGCTTTAACCACGGCCATAATTTTACAGCCCGGCGCTAGCTGCTTAACTATAGAAATATTGTGCTCAATTGCATTTAAATTGATAATAGCCCGAGTCGAACGCATACACTTCTCAAAACTGATTTACCTAAAATTTGAAGCTACTTAAAATTTGTATTGCTAAAATAAAAAAGCGACACGATGAAAGTTCACCATGAATAAAGCCTAACGAAATTAATATTCATTTTCAAACGGCGCAGCCAAATTAGCAAACCGGTTAAAGTGTCCCTGAAAAGCTAAGTTTACCGTTCCAATTGGACCATTCCGTTGCTTACCAATAATAACTTCAGCCGTTCCTTTACGTTCAGATTCTTTGTTATAAACTTCGTCACGGTAGACAAACATGATGATATCCGCATCTTGCTCAATTGCGCCTGATTCACGTAAGTCAGACATAACCGGTCGACGATCAGCCCGTTGCTCAAGTGAGCGATTTAACTGAGACAGTGCGATTACCGGCACTTTTAATTCTTTTGCCAGCGCTTTTAACGACCTAGAAATCTCTGATATTTCCTGGGTTCGATTATCGCTTAACCCAGGTACTGTCATTAATTGTAAATAATCGATTACGATTAAACTGATATCACCATGCTCACGCACAATGCGCCGAGAGCGAGCTCTGACTTCATTTGGGGTTAACCCAGCAGAATCATCGATAAACATTTTACAATTATTTTTAAGTATATTAGTCGCGACTGACAAGTTATCCCAATCTCTGTCATCTAATGCCCCAGTACGCAACCGAGTCGCATCAATTCCACCAATTGATGCAAATGAACGCATTAATAACTGGTTTGCCGGCATCTCCATACTAAAGACTAGAACCGGTTTACCACCATGAATAGAGGCATGCTCGGCTATATTCATAGCAAAGGTTGTTTTTCCCATTGCTGGACGACCCGCGACAATTAATAAATCGGTTTTTTGTAAACCGTTAGTTTTTGCATCCAGATCAGTAAATCCAGTACTTAGCCCAGTGATACCACCTTTAGAGTCGACCGCATATTGCACTCGATCAAGAGTCTCATCAAGAAAGGTAGAGGCAATTTTTAGCCCACCATCATTATTTTGTCTGTTTTCAGCTATTTTAAAAACGCGTGATTCAGCTAAATCAAGCAATTCATCTGAGTTTCGACCTTTGGGAAAATAAGCCGCATCTGCAATCTCATTAGCAACCGAGATCATTTCACGAAGAACAGCTCTTTCTCTGACTATATCGGCATATGCACTTATATTGGCCGCACTTGGAGTGTTTTTAGCCAGCTCAGCAATATAGGCCAATCCACCTACTTCATCTGACTCACCTTCCTGTTCAAGAAACTCATGTAAGGTCACCACATCCATTGGCCGGCCGTTTTCAGCCAGATATCTTAATGCCCGATAAATTAGTCGATGATCTTTTCGATAAAAATCTTCTGCGACCAGTTTCTCACCAACTTTTTCCCAAGCCTCATTATCTAGCAGCAAGCCACCTAAAACCGATTGTTCGGCTTCGAGTGAATTGGGGGGCATTTTGATATTTTTGACAGGCAAATCATCAAACATGATTAACTTCCACTTGAATTAGACAGACATCGCAAGTTGCCAAAATTAAAATAAAAAAACACCTTGAACCAAAGCTCAAGGTGTTTCATTGTGTCATCTGTGTTGACTAGCTGCAATACCAATTTGATATTGAACAGTTTTTTCAATTAAAAACTGCAGTTGTTAGCCTTCTTGTGCAACAACAATCAGTTTTAAAGCGGCATCAACGTCAGTATGTAAGTGAATCGCAACTTCAAATTCACCAGTTTGACGAATTGCGCCATTTGGTAAACGAACTTCTTGCTTTTCAAGTTTAATACCCGCAGCAGTTGCAGCATCGGCAATATCTTTAGTTCCAACAGAGCCAAATAACTTACCTTCATCACCAGCATGCGCTTCAATCGTAATTGTTGCGTCAGCAAACTGATTGGCTCTTGCTTGCGCAGCCGCTAATTCATCAGCTGCTTTTTTCTCAAGATCAGCTCGGCGAGCTTCAAATTTTTCCAGGTTATCCTTAGTTGCAGGAACCGCTTTACCTCTAGGGAGCAGGAAGTTACGACCATAACCATTTGCTACAGTAACGCTATCACCCAGTTCGCCAAGATTACGGATTTTTTCAAGTAGAATGACTTGCATTAGTCTTTCCTCTTATTCGTTAATCGTTGCTTATTTATGCGCGTCTGAATATGGCAATAATGCCAGATAACGTGCACGCTTGACTGCTGTAGAAAGCTGGCGCTGATATTTTGAGCGAGTTCCAGTGATACGACTAGGAACAATTTTACCAGTTTCAGTGATATAGCTTTTTAATGTAGCCAAATCTTTGTAATCAATTTCACTTGTGCCTTCGGCAGTGAAACGGCAGTATTTGCGACGTCTGAAATGTCTTGACATATTAGCTCTCCCCTTAATCTTCTACTGACTCTTCAACGTCGTCTTCAACTTCATCAGATGAATCATCGTTGCTGTTCGTGCCTCTCTCAGGAGCGTCAAAGTTTTTGGCCGCTTCTTCTTTTGCTCTAGCCATAGGCGAGGCTTCAGTAATTGCTGATTTCTTTTTGATAACTAGGTTACGTAGTACAGCGTCATTAAAACGGAATAAATTTTCCAATTCTTCAATCGCTGAAAATTCACACTCTACATTCATTAATACATAATGAGCTTTGTGGACATTGCTAATAGCATAAGCCATTTGACGGCGTCCCCAATCTTCAAGTCGGTGAATAGTTCCACCAGCTTCAGTAACAACAGCACTGTATCTTTCGATCATTGCTGAAACCTGATCACTTTGATCGGGATGCACCAGAAATACGATTTCGTAGTGTCGCATTAAGATCTCCTCACGGTTTCCAGTCACTTGCATCAATCATTTTGATAAAATCAACCAAGTAACAAGGAGTTAGGTCAGTTTTTAAAATTAAACTCTGCTCACTGTTCATAAAACAATCAACGGAGTTTGGTCAAGAGGCGCGATTATACGGGGCTTAATAATAGATTGCAACGCAAAATCGGCGCAAAACCAGTGACATCAGACAAATTTTGCTACTAAACCACCAGAATTTAAGCGCAGTAGCACAGCTTTTTAGGCAAATACCTTACTGTGCTCTATTGATGTTGCTGATAATAATATCGCAAAAGTTATCCATGCAAGCCGATGACTAAGGTTAGTAACTTAAGGTGCCACGCTCACCTCAAGCAGTGATTGTGTGTCGGCCTCATTCATGACTAACTGCATGCGATTATCATTTGGTGCAAACGCTTTGCCATTAACATAAACCAATGTTTTGATTGGATAGACACCTTGTGGCATTCCTTTGGGTAATTTAAAGGTAAATTGATTTTTAAAAATACCACCAGCTCGGGTTTCTTTATTTACCATTTTAGTCAGGCTCTTCAGTTCTTTGGTGTGATCTTCATTATCAAAAATAATAATCTTTTCTTTAATATCCACCTGACGAGTTGAAGTGCCCGGCACCACTTCAAGCGATGAAACAACAGAAATATCATTACCTGCTTTTACCACTTCACCGGGTTTAATATTCGATTGGTAAGATACAAGCAGCGGCTGTGGAGGCAAAGTAAAATGAGCTGCTTTATATTTAGAAATCACGTTCTCTTCATTAGTGGTTTGCGTCGATTCTGAATCAATTACCATGTCGTAAATTAACTTGGCTGCAAGCCCGATGACCACGACCGCACCGATTTGTTTTAAACGTTTATTACTAACACTACAGCCTAACCCCGCAGTCACCATAAAAAATACAACACTGCCAGTAATCAAATAATTTTTTACAACACTCACGAAACTTGCTCCTCTGACTTATTGAATTTCGATGGTTTCTTTTACATTAGCCAATGCATCACTGGCATCGAGTTTAAGTTTTAGCGCCGCACGATGTCCAGGTACAAATTCCAGAGCAGATTCAGACTTGGCAATCGCACAGCTATAATCAAGCTTTTTAAAACAACGTAATCCATCGAGCAAAATTTTATCTGCTTTCTTTAAATTCTCTTGTTGCTGCCGTAGTGCATACCCAGAGTTTTCTAGTAACGACTTGGCCGAGGTATCATCTGGCTTATTTTCTGATGCTAAAGTGGCGTACTTTTGCGAACAAAGATAGTCTTTTGCTTCGAAACAACGAGTGGCTTTTTGCATATTTTCAGTATAAGCCTTGTCAATTTGCAATATACGTTGTTGTTCTGCCACAATGGCTTTATCGGCTTTATCAGCTAGCGCTAACGCCAAAACATGGTGACGATCAATCGCTAATACTCGCCGAGTTTGTTCTAAAACACAGTTAAAATTCTTTTGTGACACGCACAACTCAGCAGCGCTTAGCGCCTCATCTATTTGTTGTTGTTGTACAAAAGCCAGTTGTGCTTTTTGTGCTCTAGCCAATAAATTGACCGCACTAACATGATTCGGTTCCACTTTTAAAATATCCAAACTACTATCAATGGCACATTGAAAATCTTCTGTGTGATAACAGTTTTGTGCCTTATTCATTGATTGATCGATGAATCGAGTCAATTCGTCCGGGACAAAATACTGAGAATATGCAAACCAGAATAATATGCTTAATAACAAAAAGCTGGCAACTTTAAAAACTGGTAATCGGGGCTTCACGGTTAATGCCTGATTAAAAGCATCGATCGATTGAGTTCGCTCACTACGTTTTAGTGCCAGTGCTTGAGACAACGCTCTCCATTGGCGGCGACTCAACCCTGGAATTCGTTTGGGTTTTAATCCCATTGATTGCGCGGCAGCGGCCGTTTTCCGTTGGTAAGGGTGAGTACCGGTCAGCAATTCATAGGTAATAATTGCGGCAGCATACACATCATCACTCATATGTGGCGGTTGATTGGCCAACATTTCTAAACTGGCATACTCTGGCGTAAGCGCTCGAATTGTGCCCGCATCAAAATGATCTTGATACTTCGATTCAGATGCCAGCCTAGCGATACCAAAATCGAGCACTTTAGCCTGATCATCTGTAATAAATATGTTGGCTGGTTTTAAATCAGAGTGAATGATGCCTTTTTCGTGTGCGAAAACTAAAGCCTGACAAAATTCACTTAAAATTTTTAAAGCTCGCTCTTTAGGCAACCCGACCCCTTTATGTTTTTTTAACAAGGTATCAAGATCTTCTCCTGCCAGTAATTCCATCGTCATGAAAATGGTATTGCCATCTCGATCAAAGTCATGCACTGTGACAATATTAGGATGAGACAATATATGTGATCGACTGGCTTCTCTTTGCAAAGAAATAAAAGCATCGGGGTGATTGCGGAAATCACTATTTAACACTTTAACCGCAACATAAGGGTTAGTATCACTGGCTTCGACCTTGCGTAAATCCTGAGCTTTATAAACCGTCCCCATTCCACCAGCCCCCAAGGTGGATTCGAGCACAAAACGCTTATTTAACACAATTTTATTATCTTTCAGAGCCTGATCGGCATCCTGCTGGGCCTGATCGAATCCTTCTTTGTTTTTATAGGCTTTTTTTAGTTCATTACCAATTTGGGTTAATGCGGCTTCATAATCAGTATTGATGTCTGAATCGGCGTTGGTGTCGAAATCGGTAGTGATGTCGGAATTAGCAAACTCAGGCATAGCTTCTTCATGCATGTCTTTGTTAGGCATCATCGCAGCTTGCTCAGTTTTATTTAACTGGGCAACAGACGACATATTTTCTGCACTATTTTTATCGTTTTGCATGAGTCACTCAAACATTCAGGTCATACCGAACCTGTCTCACCACCAAAAGATGTTTCTGAAAACAAGATGATATTTACATTAAATTCAAATCTCAAAAACAACGTTCATTATCAGATATCTTTTCAAATACATCAATGATACCATTTTTGATTTTTGAGCTTTCAATAATACTATTTTAAAATCAAACAGTTATACAAAATAATATTATAATTGTTTAGTAACGGTTTTAATTGCATCACATAAAAGAGTCAATTGTGGTGGTTCAATGATGTAAGGAGGCATTATATACACTAATCGGCCGAATGGTCTGATCCAAACCCCTAAATCAACAAATTGTGGCTGAATTTTATGCATATTAACCGGCTTTATTAATTCAACGACTCCGATAGCGCCTTTTACCCGCACATCAACAACGCCTTGATATTGCCGACATTCAGCCAATTCAGCGGTCAATTGCTCAGCAATAGATTTCACTTTTTGTTGCCAGTTAGAACGAAGTAGCAATTCAAGACTGGCCACAGCGACTCGACATGACAAAGGGTTAGCCATAAATGTTGGGCCATGCATTAAATTACCACCCTCAAAAGAACCGATAATATCCGCTATTTTTCTGGTGGTTAATGTTGCTGCGAGTGACATATACCCACCGGTGATTGCTTTACCCACACATAATATATCAGGCACAACCATTGCTGATTGATAAGCAAACATTTCTCCCGTCCGGCCAAACCCAGTTGCAATTTCATCAAATATCAGTAAAACATCAAATTGTTGGCAAAGCTGATGCAATTGGCGTAAGTATTCGGCCGCATAAAACCGCATCCCCCCAGCACCTTGTACCAGAGGCTCAATAATTACCGCCGCAGTATTTTGATGATTCTGTTCAAGTGTTTGGCGCAGAGGTTCAATATGTGAGGCTTGCCAGTTATCATCATCCCCGGCAGGAGGCGCATCAACAAAGTGATGTTGCGGTAAAAAACCACTGAACATACTATGCATACCATTGACCGGATCGCACACAGACATCGCTCCAAAAGTGTCGCCATGATATGCATGACGAAATGCGATAAATTGCTTTTTGTGTGAAATTCCCTTAGCCACCCAATATTGGAGTGCCATTTTTAATGCAACTTCTACGGCAACAGATCCAGAGTCTGCTAAAAATACCGCATCGAGCGCTTCATCGGTCATATCAAGGAGCTGTTTTGACAAATCAATCGCAGGTTGATGAGTCAAACCACCAAACATCACATGCGACATTTGCGTCACTTGCGATTGAATGGCTGCATTTAAATAAGGGTGGTTATACCCATGTATTACCGACCACCAAGACGCCATCCCATCAACTAATCGACGGCCATCTGCTAAATGAATATAAACACCTTCTGCTGAACTGACGCCAAATACGGGCCCAGGTTGAGTTAAATTGGTATATGGGTGCCAGATATGTTGTCGGTCAAATGCTAAATCATCTTGTGAAATCGTCATACAGCTCTCTCTTGAATACTGACTTATATTTGCTGGCCACTGCCTTTTTTCGGCTTCAACTAACTTTTGCTGTGAAGCCTCTTGTGGCAATTTAGTCTGGTTATTCTGGTTGCAATTTTAAATAATGATGCTTGTCAATTAACTTACATCTGAGAATTAAATTCAGTAATTTTCAAAGTCATCTTATCATATCTTTTTCATTTACTGACCAGCCCCTCATTCAATGTTGAACAAGGCCAAACAAATTAGCCTAGTCATTCCACAAAAGAAGGCTAGCGTACAAGCATAGTCACAGGAAAAACTCGGATTCCAGCAACCCATTCAATTAAAACACCTGTCCAGTATCGAACTAGCGATAAAAAACCAGAAAAATCAAACGATAGTATCAATTGGACCTTTACCCCGTACAACAAATCATTTTAGACTTAGTCACATATCGCAGGCTAAAACTTATGGATACGCTATCAGGCAGAGGTATAACAATGAAACGAAAAATTACAAAAATTACCACGTTCATTTTACTTTTATCATTTACAACCAGTGCAATCAGCCAATGTCTGGTCATAAATAATATTAAAGGATATACACCAGTTGCCAATAAACCATCGTTAGAACAATTCAACTGGTTAGCGTTTGAATCGGGTAAAGTAATTGGCCGGAGCGACACATTGCCCACTATCCCCTCCTCATGCCAGCAGATTGATGGCCAAGGTAAAACCTTGCTACCAGGGCTAATTGATGCCCACGGACACATTGCGGGTTTAGGCCAGGAAATGTCGCGTGCCAATTTACGCGGCACACAATCAGAACAACAAGCGGTAGAACGCGTTGTTGAATTTGCTCGACACAATACTAAATCAGCCTGGATTTTAGGGCGCGGCTGGAATCAGGTACTTTGGTCTGAAAGACAATTTCCCAACAAGCGAAGTCTGGACAAAACCGGCATTAAACGCCCCATTTTACTGACTCGAGTTGATGGACATGCGGCATGGGCCAATAGTCAAGCTTTAAAATTAGCGGGAATCAACCATCAAACTCCTGATCCAGAAGGCGGAAAAATTGTTCGTGATAAAAATGGAAAACCGACCGGCGTACTCATCGATAATGCAATTGGACTGGTGGTCAATAAAATACCTGCGCCATCTAAAATTGAGCGTGAATATGCATTTGATAAAGCATTTGCCCACTTATTATCTCTCGGTATTGTAAGCGTACACGATGCTGGTATTAATCAAGCGGATATTGACAGTTATCAAGAGCGCAGTCACAAGCACCAATTACCTATTCGAATTTATGGTATGTTAAGCGGTGCAGACCGTCACCTGAAGCAATGGCTAAATCAAGGTATCATTAAAGATGATAACGATTTTCTATCAATCCGCAGTGTTAAACTATACGCTGATGGTGCGCTGGGGAGTCGGGGTGCAGCCTTACTTGCCCCATATTCGGATGATAAGGACAATAAAGGTTTGCTAGTAACTCAACCAGACGAGTTACAGAATTTGGTGAACTTAATCCTCAGTAAAGGATTTCAAGTTAATATTCATGCTATTGGCGACCGGGGGAATCGTCTTGTTTTGGATACCTTCGAAACAGCATTTAAGCAAGTAGGTGGAAAAGCGCTTCGCAACCGAATTGAACACGCTCAAGTGGTGTCACTGAAAGATATTCCTCGCTTTAAAACGTTGGATATTATCGCTTCTATGCAACCAGTTCATGCCACTAGCGATAAGAACATGGCTGGCGATCGCCTCGGTATTGCACGATTAAAAGGCGCGTATGCTTGGCAAAAATTTATACAGCAAGGAACAATCATTGCCGCAGGCTCAGATTTTCCGGTAGAACTGGCCAACCCATTTCACGGTCTTCATGCCGCAATAACCCGTAAAGATCACAGCAATCAACCCGAAGGCGGCTGGCTACCTTATGATAAAATGACTCGCTATCAAGCAATTAAAAGTTTTACTCTCAATGCCGCCTACGCAGCCCATCAGGAAAACACACTCGGTTCACTTGAAGCAGGCAAATGGGCTGACTTTATCCTTATTGACCAAAATATTTTGAAAGTATCGGCCGACCAAATCTGGCAAACACGAGTATTGCAAACCTGGGTTGGTGGTCAATTGAAGTATCAGGCAAAGCCGACTAACGCAAATTAACACTCGTTAACGTCCCTTTATCTAAAAACCGCTATCGATCTGGTCGTTATGCGGTTTGCGATAAATCGTGAAAGCGGGCTCCCTTAAGCGACTCGCCACCAAAGGAGTAGCAATATCATCCGCTTTTTGCAAAGAGAATGTTTCTATTATGATTTAACAAAATGTCATTACATGTACAAAATTCAAGCAGTAAAAGTCCACTTTATTAAAACTTGGCCATTGCAAGACTGTCTAGCAAATTGCCAGCTTGCCTACCAATTAATAAATCCAACAAATACACAAAAATTCTATATATTTTATGTTTTAAATCCGCTTTATTGCATTTAATTTTGTTTTAGCATGAATATCGAATAGCGAAACTCTGCCTTATTTTCAAATAGTTAAAAGATCCTCTCAGAATTAGTCTATTGCCCAAACTATTCGCTAAAATAGTACCGAAGATCGTTCAAGATAAACTCATTAAATACTGGAAGGAAAATGTCACAGTCACAACTCATTTATGTTACTGATCCGCTATGTCTTTGGTGCTACGGAATCGCCCCAACCCTAACACAATTTTATGCCACGCTACCCGAAAACATGGAGAAGATAACCATTAATGGCGGGTTATTTCCTGCTGAACGCGCTCGAATTGCCGATCCAGCATTTAGAGACTATTTGAAAAATGCCTCAGTCAAAGTGACCGAATTAACCGGACAAACTTTCAGCGAAGCATTCTGGAATCTATTAGCCACTCCTGGGTTTAAATATGATACTCAACCCAGTGCACGCGCAACGGTTATTGTTAAATCACTTAGTAACGAACAAACCATGCGTGAATATATGCACCAACTACAAGTTGCTACCTTTGTTGAAGGTCAAGATCCTACTGACGAGCAAGTGCTCGCAACAATTGCCACAGAATTTGGCATTGTCAAAGATGATTTTTTACAAGCTTACGCAGATAATGCCAGTCAGCAAGCAACCCAAGATGAATATGCTATGGCAAGTCAAATGGGCGTGAGAGGTTTCCCAGCCATCCTTTATGTCAAAGATAATCAAGGCTATAGCCTGGTATCAGGCTTTGCCCCGTTAGATCATTTAACCAAAGCCTTAGCCTGGGCAATGGATAAAGCAGGAGAACCTCCTATTCAGACAGCCGAAAATTCATGTGATGAAACCGGCTGCAAAATCTAATATTAAAATTTAATATTAGATTTCAGTCGATGAGACCGGATGGTGCGTTTAAACCGTCCGGTCGAAATTGGCGGCTAGTCTTTCAGGTCTTTACCCTCAGATTTACCTCCAAGATAACAGGCTCTAGTGTTTAATTTTTAATTAAAACCGCCAGTATTCTATTTCTTCTATAGATTAAGTAGAATAGCGCACACTTACTAACGGCTAGTTTATCTGAGAGTATTAATGAATATGGTGGAGAACAATAATCCTATGCCGTGGCAATTAAAAAAATTTACCGAGTTAACCACATTAGAACTTTATTATATTTATAAACTGCGTTCAGATATTTTTGTGGTTGAACAAGACTGTGTGTATCCAGATTTAGACGGACTAGATATTTTACCTGAAACTTACCATTTATTTGCCACATCGAATCAACTTGTAATGGCTTACCTACGCTTGCTGGCCGTCGATACTAGTTATCCGAATATGAGTGCGCTTGGCCGAGTCGTTATCCATCCCGATTTTCGCGGACAACAGTTAGGCCACCAACTGTTAAGTCGCGCCACTCAGTTTCTTGATGAAAAATGGCCAGAACATATTTGCCATATTTCCGCACAGTCTCATTTGGCAAAATTTTATCAGCAACATGGATATAGCATTGTTACGGATGAATATTTAGAAGATGGTATCCCGCATATCGGCATGGAGCGACCAGCAAAAAACAATAAAGCCGAGTTGACATGACAGATAAACCACTCACCATATTTTCACTGATCATTTGAGTGTTTTTCAATAAAGAAAGCTAAGCTTACAAGGTTAAAATAGCCAGTTAATGATATTCCCTTAATAGATATTCTCTTAATAGATATTCTCTTAATAGATACTCTCTCAACAGACTAGTCATTAATTGATCAGAGCCGTTAATTTCAATGAAACTAACCCACAACTACATCATTCTGGCATTTTTAGTATTAATACTAGGCAATCTGTTTGCCACCTTTGTTGATATTGCCGTAAAAGTCTTTGCCAGTAGCGGTAGCATTTTTCAGTATGTTCTTTTACGCCAAGGAATCATGTTACTTTTACTACTGCCATTCTGGCTTAAATTACCAACAGAAAGACGCCAAGCAGTTGCTCCCAAAGTTTACTTTACTCGCGCGCTGTTAACGAACATTGGCGCACCTACAGCAGTCATTGCCGTACTCTATCTTCCATTAGCCACCGCAAATGTTTTCTTCTACTCTGCTCCTTTATTTACGTTACTATTAGCCAATCTCTTGCTAAAAGAAGCCATGCCCAAACACCGCATCATGGTGACACTGGCGGGTTTTGCCGGCGTTATAATTGCGCTCAAACCTGAACATTTTAATTTAATTGGTTTAGTCGCTACCGTTACAGCGCTTGCGGTAGCCGGTTATAACCTATCTGTACGCTGGTTACCCCCTGACACCAGCACGCTAAGTACACTGGTTTGGAGTAATATCTTCACGATTCCAATCACAGGCTGTATTGCTATATTTTATTGGCAACCCATTACCCAAGATATTTTATTGTTGGCATTAATCAGTTGCTTATTTTTAGGTGTCTATCAAGCCTGTTGTATTATTGCTTACCAAAAAGCCGAGGCAGGCGCCATAGTTGTTGCTGAATATTCAGGATTGATTTTTGCTGCGCTGTTTGGTTGGCTCTTATTTGACGAAGCAATCGATATGTGGACCATAGTTGGTATTTTATTAATCATTTTTCCTATTGGTTGGCAAAGCTGGTATGAAAGATCTCGCCGTCAATAATCTGTATTAATATCTCATTTTACCCCATTAGCAGACTTTACAGCAAAAAATCAGCCCCATACAATCGAGAAGGATTGCTCAATCTTTAGCTACTCATAAGGAGATAATGATGTGGACACATAAAAAACCTTATAAAAAACTCTGTACCACCAGCGAACGCATTCAATACTGGGGTGAACAGGAACTCTATCGCGCATTAAATTTAAAACGGGTTGTTGGCTTTATTGGTTCGGGAGTTACCACCGCATATGGGCGCTTAACCTGGGGTGAATTTTGTCGATTAATTGTTATGGCTGTGGACGATTTGTATCGCAACACACCGAAAAATAAAAATTCATTTATCAATAAATCCCATATCGATGATCTTTACCGCAGTCTGGCACAAGCCTGTGGACAAGAGCTTCCCAATGAAACGTCTAAAACGGATAGTGAATATTCAATCTCCCCAACTATTGATAGAGACTTTTCCGTTGATACTGCGTTATTAGAACTGTGTTCCGAACTGGCAGCAGCCCTGGATAAACCTCGTTTTGTTAAACAGCAAACGCAACAAATTATGCAAGCTTCTTATCTTCTGCAATTTGAATATCGTTTAAAACTACTGCAAGGCGATGGAGAGAATTCACTTTATCAAAAATGGCGTAAAGATTTACATGAGTTTTTTAAGAGCGTTTTATCATCAGACTATCAAATACAACATATTGATGAAGCGGCAGATTATTTTCTTAGCCAATTAAATAGTAAAACAAACAAAAACAGCATTGATAAAATTAAAACTTTTTTTGAGCGTAAACTATTTGAGAAGCTCAATAGTCATTTAAAAACAAAGGGGTACTTAACGACAATTCATATCAAAATATGGGAACTACTTAAGTCCTCAATTGCTAAAGATAATAATAAATCTTTTCCATTACTGTTTTGTCTACTAATCAAAAGCAAAGGGGAAAAAATTCCTTGGTATATTAAGCAGTTTATTGAGGAAGCACAGTTTTCAGCGATCCGAAAGAAAGATCAAAACTGGCCGCATCCTATCAAATATATTATCGAAACATTAGGTATTCGGCGAATATTGACGCTCAATTATGACTTAGAATTCGAACACTATTTTAAGGAAGAACGTAGTTTTCACACGGAGCCTTGGTTTGTGGATCCAGAGCATACTGACGAATCCGCAATTGAACGAAACCATTCTGCACTTGATGGCTATGGTGATCGCTTCTATTCGGTAACCCCGAATAATCAAAGTGCCAGTGATTTAATCGATTTTGCAGCATTAGCCAGTCATCATGATGCCTATGTATTCCATTTGCATGGTCGAGTAGATTGTGAAGAAGATTTAATCATTACTGAATATGACTATCAACAGCGTTATGTAAAAAATAATCAAATTCGCCAGACATTCGATGAAGGAATGCGAACTCTATTTGCTGGTAATGATGTTTTATTTTTGGGTATTGGCATGAATGAAGCCGACTTATTTCGCCCAATGCGCCAATTCATATCAGAAGGTAAACGCTTCATGGATCACCAGGATGGTATTATTGCCGAGCTAAGTTATGACACTTTCGATGGTAGCGAAAACAAAAAAATATTAGATGAAAATGCCAAAAATGAAAAAACATCAACTCGTTTAAAAATACAGTTTGGTGTAAAAACATTGTTTTATCCGAATGAAATAGCAAAAAGCGAACTATCCAAAAAACAAAATGCAATCATAGAAGTAATAAAACGAAAACGAAGTAAGCACAGAGTTAAGGAATTGCTAAGTTTAATGGTTGTTAATCGACAAATAATGTTAGAGCAATCAAAAGCTTTTATTAAAAACATAGAAAAAAGGGAAACGACTCAGCAAAAATGGTTTAACGACTGGAAGCAAAAACCAAAGGATAAATACGGTTTATTACGTAATTGGGGGGAAAATAACTATGTACTTTGGATCAGACAACGCATTTACAGTCCGAAAAAAAAACATGATGAAAAAGATGAAAAAAAATTTGATGGCAAGACAGCATTAAATAACCCAACGTTAAAAAAGTTAAAAGTAATTATCGAAAAAGCTAAATTAGAGAAAGAACCTTGCCCATTAATTGATAATTTAAGTGATTCAGGTCGACGCATTATTCGAATTTGTGGTCGAAAGGGAATCGGCAAAGGTAGTTTAATCAAGGAACTGCAAAAGTCTCACAGTCATTTTTTACCCTCAATAAATGGCCATTTTCAACATCAACATTATCGGGCTGCATTTTTTGTTGATACTCATTATTCCACCGAATTTAACTCGGTCATTTCATCATTTATACGATTTATTGCAGGACGATTAGCAGAAGTATTAGGTCAAAATGGTAAGAGTCGATTGGCCGAACAAGATCCATTTAGCCATGAACTTCAAAGTAGTCTCTTAGGCGGTCAATTCAATAATATTAGTCGACTAGAACTCCTTAAACGCTATATTGCCCAATATAGTAATCATGCTAATCAATCCACTGATCGACTATTCATTTGTTTAAGCGGACTCGATCGAATCACCAATCACTCAGGTAATGGTTATAATGCATTACATCGCGCATTTTTTAGAATTTTAACTGATTCGGGTAAAGTTCACGTAACAGAAAATTTATTTAAACGAACACCTCCCTTTGATATTGTATTAATTTCTGGTCAACAAGAATGTCCAATTCGATATTTGAGTCAATATGATTTAGACAACATTGACTCTGGATATCATTCAGAACAGCGTACTGAAAAAAATATATCTGGCGAATTACTGAATCCACAAACGGCACCACTATTACATTGGTATCAACTTAATGATCCCGTATTGACAATGGAAGATATCGTCAACGAAACTATTTTAGATGATACACAAAGAAAAAAAGTAAACGAAATCATGAGGTACTATCAATTTATTCGACAGTTAGCAAGTCAGCAAATATTTATCGGACAACTATTGTGCCAATTCATCAGCAACGTCATTAATCAAAATGGAACGAAAAGTTATCAGAGTATCTTTGAAAAACTCAACTTTTTAATCAATCGTGATCGACAAAATGGGGCGCTAGATACCATTTTACGTTATTACTACGAAAATGATCGACAACAATTTGGTTCCGAATGGGCTAATCTGACCGCACTGGTATTAAGGCGACTAGTGCTATTTTCACTGCCCATTCAACGCGCGGTTCTTGCTGATTTTCCAGCAATCCGCAATAGTTTGAGCAAACTCTATTTAAGAGAATACCCCCAGTTTGAGGAAAAGCAATCACTAATTACTCCGGCAATACTGTCTGACTATTTGTATCGCAAGGTCCTCATCACCTTAGAAGAAAAGCGATTAATTATTCCCATTCATGATGACGGTGTTGGTGAAATCAGAAATACAGAAATTTCAAATGAACCATCAACATTCAAGTTTCAGCCGATAGAAGTTAAAGCACCATTTAAATATAAACGTTACACACTGCATTCGACAATAAGAGAACACCTGGCAAAACGAATGCGCTATGCCGCTTTTGATCATGGCGAGCATTCTTTTTTCGACGTCTCACTTTATATTTCACAACCAGTTAATTTACCCAGCCCCTCTGCGCTTGATTACCGAGAAGTCGGACGTGTTTTGCAAAATATTATCGAGTTTTCTTTTAACTATTTTAATCCTGTCTATCGATGGATAAAACTCAATAAAAAGCAACAGAGGCAAAAAGGTAAAGAGTTAGACAAGCAGGAAAAAGAACAATTAACACAAGCAGCCAAAGACAGCATAAAAAAGATTTTAGAATATGACACGCTGCATATTGCTACCCATAAACTGCGGGCAGGTTTTAATCTGGTTTCGGGTTCTTTTTCTATCGGCGTAATATCTCGCCTGTTTCACGAAGAAAGTGACGAGTTGGACTTGGGTGGCGAAACCCGCAAACCATTTGATAATTATCGTAGCTGGATTCGTGGTTTACTTAATGCAGCAGTCGCGAATGACCATTTTGACGATGCAATCGACAAAATATTCAATTCTGGCCAGCATGATATTGACGAAATCGTTAAAGATTTAAAATTAAAAAACGAGCAGGCGAAAAAATTCGAGAATATCAGAAAATTTATTAAACAATTTAAAATTCAAAAACCTTTCTATCGAACAGAAATTGCCTGGTTATACAACGAAAGAGGACTGGTCAACTTTTTACAGGGAAGACTTTATGAAGCCATTACCTTTTTTGACAGTGCACTTGAACAGATCAATGATGATCAATGGGTATGTTTATCAGAAGACGAAAGCCAATCGGCGGCCTCAACTTATCGGCGTATTATTTTAAATCGCGCCGTGGCCCGACTTGAAGCCGGTAAACTGGAAGATGCACTGGATGTATTATTATCAATGCATAATCAGCTCAGTGACAAGAATCGGGCTCGGCCCAATCAAACACTTTATTGGGCCAAAGGTTATTTAGGGCTTTGTTATCATTTAAATGGACGTAAAAATACCGCACAAAAATACTATAAAGCAGCAATCGACTACTTTGCCGATCAACCAAATCACATGCGAACTTTAGCTATATTTCGTCGTCATCTTGCAGATTTATATCGTAGTTTAAACCAATTAGAAAAAGCACAGTCACTTATTAACCAATCTATTAGTACAGCAACCAGTGCCGATCAACAAGATATATTGCACCATGCATTTGTCTCTAAAGCACGCTTAATCAATGCTGCCGACGAAAATACCGGCACCGCCATGGGCCTGCTTAATAAAGCACAGCAGTATGCAGAAAAAATGGGGATTTATAAACTGCAGGTTGATTGTTATACCTCAAAAGGTGAGTTGATGCTAAAACAAAAGCAGTTTGATAATGCTGGCAGATATTTGACAAATGCAATAGCCATTGCCAATAAACACGGCATGAAACTTAGAAAAATTGCCGCGTTGAAGAGATATGGCGATTTACTGGAAGCTCGAGGTACCGATAATAGATTGCTACAACGCGTGCGTTTTGTTACTCAGGCACAATCTGAGAAAACAGGATTATTACACACGCTAGATCAGGTAGAATCACTGGATAAACGAAAAATCTAAACTGCCCACAATTTCAAACAGGCAAGATTAATATTTACATCGTATAGAAATAGAAAAAACCCAATCAAATTGCCAAACTGCAGGCAAACAAAAAAGCCAATGAAGCGGAGAATCCTTCATTGGCTTTTTAAATTCAGTGACTTATTTCTTGGACTTGCCTTTATTCTGCTCGTCAGAATTTGCGTTCTCAATCGCTTCAAGAATGGCTTCATCAACTTCAGGTAATGCAGTTAATGCATCCTTATCTTCAACCTTCTCGGCTAACTGAGTAAATTGCTCATTGGCAATTTTATGCAGTTCACGGTATCCGCTAACTAATTCACCTGCTCGCTCAACCAAAGCCTGACTTTCTTTCAGGTCTTGCTCAACACGCTGTTTTTCCTTCTTCAAATTACGGCTATTTTCTTCGGCACGCTTGCGATCATTAGCCTCATCCATTTTTTCTTTTTTCAGCGCTTTCATTTTCTTGACGACGTTTTCAGGCGTGTCGGCAAGTGTTTTAGTAATCTGTTTCAGCTCTTTTTGCTTGTCTGCCAACTGAACTTTAATTTTTTTCAGCTCATCAGCATTAGCCTGACGACCTGCAACAACGCGATCTTCACTCGCTTTTAATTCAGTCTCAAAAGATTCTTTAGCCGCACGCTCTTCTTCACGCTGAGCTTCGGTTCGCTTTAATTGATCTTTAAGTTCAGTAATTTCGGCACTTGATTTTTCATTAGCTGCGGTAAGCGCAGATTCAAGTTTTTTGGCTTTTTCGATAGTCGCTTTAAGCGCACTTTCAAGCTCTTCTGAGCTACATTCTGCTTTTAGCCCTAAAGCAGTTGCTGCGGTTTGCATTAGCACTTGTTTATTAATTGCTAATTCTTTCCAAACCTTAAGTTGTAATTCAATATCGGATTGATTCAATTCTTTCTCCTGTACCACACAAATTCGCGCCGCATCATACTAAAAAGTACCCATAAAAAGCTAGTCCGAATCGTGTTAAAGCGGTCATTTTTACATATTTTTTTAAAATCCTGGCATATCTGATGCTATCTTTACCCCCTGACAGTTCATTCAACAGATTAATCCTGTCAAATAAATCGTTCATTTGTACTGATAGCAGCTTAGCCACATACACTTTACTATCTTATATCATCGAGTTATTAAATATTTTTAATACCAAATTCTTTATCAATAAGCATGTTTATACTCTCAATGACTTAAAATCTTCTGTAAGTTCTCTATCCTCCTTCTCAAAAATAGTCAGTCAGTATAAAAACCGATAAATTTATATTAACTATCTCGACAATAAATATAAAAAGCCAACTGTTTGTTATTTTATGCAACAACGGTGGTACCAAATTAGTGAATATTTGGAAGATGTATGCACAAATGAAACATTCAGTCAGTTTTTCTTTACCAGATAAAATGAATATAATTTTGACTAGAAGGACTAATACAGGCCATATACGGTAGGTGATATGGCATTGGTTTTATTCTGGCGCGCATCATACCACATTAATCAATTTATTTTGTGAATAGATCGTAAAAACTTATCCATGCTATTTATACGTGTATCATTGAGTCTATCAAACTTGATGAAAGGTTTTACCTTTCTGTCCGCTTTCAGTCACCCAGGTATTAAGTCATTTTGCAGTATATGATTCAGAATACGCTTCAAAAGCGATAAAACTTATACGCCAGCGAATTCAGGTATTCACAAGTCTGATAACCAACTTAGTTGATAAGAGCCATTTGATGATAGCTGTTTTCGAATAGTTGCAATATAACAGCCAGGCTTTATTTGGATTTCAATTAATGTATTACTAAATGGGTTACCAGACTGCTACCAAAATTACTTACGCCAAATCGATCAAACCGTTGTTGTTAATCGCTTTAGCAAAGTCGCATTTTCACAAAATACCCAATTAATAAAAGACTTGTCCTTTCATTAAGGTGCGAGCAGTTCGCGTTAGGCTGGCAGATTTTGCAATCCAGCAGCCATTGTCTTGCACTACATGAGCACTCACTTCAATAACCCCGCCAGGATGTCCAAGCTTTAAACTTTGTGATTTAGCTAAAACCCCTCCCAAGTGCTGGGCGATTATGGTATCAGGAATTGCCGCTGCCACACCTGCGGCAATGGTACCAGTGCCGGTAAATGCATGATGCACCGCGCCCATCGACAAAATTCGGGCTGACAAGTCCTGATCACTGGCAGAAATAACTTTACCATGACTAGAAATAAAATCAGTTGCTTCGCCAATTAAGGCAATTTTGGGGGTTGCAGGTTGTTTTTCGCGAGCATATTCAGGCGAAGGAGCAGCGTTCATTGCCACCGCACCGATACAACGAATACTCTCTAATAGTTCGGCTAGTTGACTGTCAGCGTTGAGTTGCTTCTCAATGTCACATAGTGAAATATCTAAATCGGCAGCCCGCACAAAAATGGTTGGATTACCGGCGGCAATCAAAGATGCTTCTATCTTTCCAAAACCTGGAACTTTTAAAACATCAAGCGGATTAAAGGTTGGCAACACATCATGTGCGGCGCCTAACCCTGGTAGCAAAAACTCTATCGTAACCGGAGAAGCACTGCCATTTACGCCAGCAATTGTATAGTCACCTTGATAAAGCGGCTTACCATCTTTAACCCAAGTATGTACCACATAACGTTGTTGCTGATTTTCCTGCCAGACACTAATCGGTATTAAACCATCTTTTTCTGGTTTAACCAGACCTTGTTCGATAGCAAAAATACCGACAGCGGAAGCCAAATTACCGCAGGTGCCGGAATAGTCAATGAGTGGTTTATTTATTGAAACCGCACCAAAATAAAAGTTTACATCACAATCCGATTTAGTCGCAGGACTAATAATGACTATCTTACTGGTGCTTGATGTCGCGCCCCCCAGTCCATCAATTTGTTTACCATAAGGATCGGGACTACCCATTACTTTCAGTAAAATACTATCACGCTCATCCGGATCCTCTGGAAGATCTGATTTGAGAAAAAAGACGCCTTTGCTGGTTCCACCACGCATCCAGGTTGCAGGAATGTTATTATCCGACATGAATTATTTTTGCTTTATAGTAGAAAGCTAAAATTTTAAATGAGATTCTGCAGTATAACAACCGTTGAATCTATCCCTGTCAAAAGAGAACAGATTAATTCATAACGCCTGCACGAACCCATCGTTGCCATTGTAGTGATTCGCGACGAATAAGTCGCTTGAGAGATCGCCATAGTGCTTGAAACTCAACGATATCGATTATATAAAAAATAATCCAGGCAACCGGAGCCAGCATAAGCAAGTTTGCATGAAAGCGCCGCTTTGAATCAAATAAGATCTGCATCCCAATGATTAAACTCATCAGCACAATGACAAAAGCGAGTGGGAAGTAGTCACTGGCAAAAACGGTATAACCATAAAACAATAACAGTAATGGTCCTTCCAGTAACAAAGTAAATTCTGCATAAACAGCCAAAGGTAAAATTAAAAATGTTAAGTAAGGCTGATGCTTTTTATTGTTACTGAAAAACAATCGGCGGTGTTTTAAAAAAGTCAATATCCGCCCATATTTCCAACGGAGTCTTTGGTTACATAGTCCGGTCCAATCAGCGGGGCCTTCAGTATACACAACCGCATCTGCAGCATAACGGGTTTTATATCCTTTCGCTAAAATTCGGGTCGACATTTCAATATCTTCAGTAATAATCTGATGATCAAAACCGCCAACCGCTTTTAGCACTGACTTACGATAAGCGGCTGCAGCACCACCAATAATGTAAACAGAATTAAAAACCGAATCGGCTCGCTTAAAAAAGAATCCATATAAATATTCCAGCTGTTGAATAATCGCTAAGGGCTTTTTCTTATTACCAATCACTACATTACCAGCCACTGCGCCAACTTTGGGATCGTTAAATCGTTTGACTAAATTAGTCACAGTATCTTTATCCATTACGCTGTCGGCATCTACAGTTATAATAATCTCACCACTAGCAAACTTCAGCCCCTGATTTAGGGCTCGGGCCTTTCCACCATTTGGTAGTCTCAAGTATTTAATTTTAGGTTTACAAAATTGGATATGCTGATAATCACTTAAAAATTGGGTCACTAAATCATGAGTCTTATCAGTAGAACCATCATTAATAACAATGACTTCTAAATTATTATAATAGGCATCTAAAACTGAATTTAAGGTTTTTATAATACCAACTTGCTCATTCCAGGCAGGAATTAATACCGTAACCAGCGGTTCAATTGGTGGGTATTTAAGACGACCAAGCGCCTCAAAAATAGAATAAAAAGGTGCAATTATCAGCTGTAAAAAATATTTAATTAAGATAGGTAATAACAAACAAAAAACAACTAATCGAATGGTTCCAAGACTTTCTACCGGTTCGGGTTGGGTTGTCAGCGACAAATATATAATCGCAACCGATAATGACAGTAGCAAACCCAATGCAACAAATAACAATAATGATTTTTTATCAAATTTTTTCATAAGCCCACCAATAAAAGTCTGCTGTTAAAAGTTTTAACGACCATACCCTTATTTTTTGCAGGATTATGCCAGTAACAAAATTAGGTTGAAAGCTTAAATTATCTCTTTAAGATATATTTAATCACTTGTTCGGTTAATATGTGACCGACTTCGCTAATTTTGTCAAAAAACGGTCACAAACACTTTACAAATAAAAAATAGCAAAATAAGTATTTGATTTTTAAATGGTTTAATAATCAGTTCAGTTTAAAATAAGCTTTAATAGAGGTTAAAAGCATTAACAACCTGTTGTTTCATTAACCCGAGAGTATCTAAATAGCTTTATTTTCAAGAACTTGTTAATAAATAGTTATTACATTATTTATTAGAAGATTCTCCAGAGAATAACCAACAATAATGACAGTCAATAGTGATAAAATATCGCATTTGTTAAGTAAAACGATGCTCACTTTGAAGTAATTTAAGTACTTCTCCTGGCAAGATAGGTTTTGAAAAATAAAAACCCTGTACATATTGGCAGGGAAACTGGCGTAAGATCTCTAACTGAGGCAAGCTTTCAACGCCTTCTGCGGTCACTTCAATCGATAAGGATTGCGCTAAAATAACCGTTGCCCTCACAATCGTTACATCTTCTGCTTTTTGGTGAATATTATCGAGAAATGACTTATCAATTTTTAACTTATCAAGACTGAGCTTTTGTAGACAATTTAATGAAGAGTAACCCGTTCCAAAATCATCCAGCGCCAGCGTCACCCCTAATGCTTTAAGTTGAGTGAGTGTTTTAATTGCATGGTTGGGATCATTCATAATAGCCGTTTCAGTTAACTCAAGCTCAAGAAACCGCGCCGCCAGCCCTGTTTTCCGCAAAATATATTCTACTTTTTCTGCAAAGTTTTCTTGCTTTAATTGCATTGCGGACATATTGACCGAAACCTTAATCGGTTCAGCGTAGTGTGTCTGCCATATTTTTAATTGAGTACAAGCTTCTCGTAATACCCATTCACCAATTAAAATGATAAGTCCATTTTCTTCGGCCAAGGGAATAAACTCTGTGGGAGAAATATTTCCAAGCTCTTCATCCTGCCATCGAATTAAGGCTTCAACAGCGACAACTTTACCACTTTGCAAATCTATTTGAGGTTGATATAACAGATAAAAAGCATCTCTTTCGAGTGCTTGTCGTAAACGAGAAATAATTAAAATTTTTCGTTTAGCAATCAGGTTCATATCGGCAGCAAAAAAACGAAAAATATTTCTGCCAGAGCGTTTGGCATGATACATTGCTGTATCGGCATGTTTAATTAATTCGTCAGCCTCGTTACCATCTAACGGATAAGTTGCAATACCAATGCTGCAACCTATTGATACTTCGACAGTTTCAATATCAAATCCTTGTTCTAAAATTGCCAGTAGCTTTTGAGCAACAGTGCTGGCGAACCGAGGATTTTCCATTTCCTGCAAAACCACAATAAATTCATCACCCGATATTCTCGCTAAGGTATCACCTTGACGCAAGGTGCTTTTAAATCGTGCTGCAACTTGTTGCAATACTAAATCACCAGCATGATGCCCAAAGCTGTCATTTATTGTTTTAAAATGATCCAAATCGATAAATAAAACACCAAGTAATACATTATTTCTTTTGGCTTGTAGTATCAAATGTTGCAATCGCTCAATACATAAAGCTCGATTTGGCAACCCGGTTAATGAATCATAAAAAGCTAATTGATGGGCTTTATGTTCAGCAATTTTTCGACTTTCATTTTCTCGCTTGATTCGCCGTAAATTACGAAATGTTAATATCATAAAAGCAATGGAAGATAGCATTAAAAAAGTCAAAAACTCATCAACTTCAAGGTGTTCATATTGCACGGAAAGATGAACCAGCTTTTCAAATGCATCAACTTCAACAAAAACTAAAAATAAAATAAGCGTGATACAAAAAGTAATCCAGATTTCTACATCGATAGACGAAGCCAACCGAGTTATTTTATGTAAAATGGATTTCAAAGCGAGCACCTTCAACAACCCTTTGAGGTTTCCATTAACTTTTTTAGTGTATCCATTTGCTAACTCTCATTTATTTTTAGATTATTTGTTAGCGTCAAGTAATTTATACCAGTAGACATATTCACAACCTGTACAAGTTTCAAGCTTAAACACGCGCTGAAATTCATAAAATTACCAACCAATAGTGTTTTTTTGACATGAATTCTTATCGTTTAAATATACCGATTGATAATTATTCACTCTAATTTTGCTGAATTGCAAGCTAATCGTTTAACAATTGTTCAAATATGCCATAAGCTCGGCCCTGTTAACGATGTGCTTATCTCACAAATTAACGCAAAAATTTATTTTTATAACTTTTTATCGTTAAAACCAATATTTCCTTTGATTTTAAACAACCATTTATAATCCAATAAAAGATAGCAATTCGTCCGCTGATTCACAACGCCAGCCCATCACAATACCAGTCTACACACTCTAAACTATAAGATGATAATTAATTGATTATGTTACAATGGCGAAGAACAAAACTTATATTATTTACATTACTGATTATTATTACTAACTCACGACTCAATTGACACTTTTTAATTAAAAAGCGATTCATCAGGTGATAAATTTTCAATCCATAAAACTGCCAATTGTTTCTCAATTAGCACAAATTAAACAATTACTTCAACAGCATTCTAGCTTAATTTTGCAGGCACAACCCGGGGCAGGTAAAACAACATTAGTCCCCTTAGCTTTGTTAGATTGCATACCAGAAAAACAAAAAATTTTACTACTCGAGCCACGAAGACTGGCAGCAAAAAATGCCGCATATTACATGGCAAAGCTTTTGAACCAAAATGTAGGCGATACTGTTGGCTACCGTATTCGGCACGAATCAAAAGTATCAAACAATACACGTATTGAAGTTATTACCGAGGGTATATTAACTCGAATGCTGCAAACCGATGCAGAGTTACCCAGTGTTGGGTTAATTATTTTTGATGAATTTCATGAGCGCAGTATTCATTCAGATTTAGGGCTTGCCTTTGCCATCGATGTTCAGCAAGCGCTAAGGGATGACTTAAAGTTAATCATTATGTCAGCCACTATTGATACACAATCCATTGCAAAACTACTTAACAATGCCCCCTGCGTTCAAAGTGAAGGGAAGATTTTTCCGGTTGAAATTATTCATCACCCTCCTCCATCACAAACCAGCTGGCAAAGTCATTTGTGTCACACAATCATTCAGATTATTAACAACGATATTAAATTAACCCAGTCAACAACCTTGCGTAGCAGTGAAAACCTGTTAGTCTTTTTACCGGGTGTCGCAGAAATAAAGCAAGTTGAAACGCAGTTAGCTCAGCAAGCGGCTAACCAAACTAATATTCGTGTTACTCCCTTATATGGCAGCTTACCATTTAACGAACAACAAATAGCTATACTTCCAAATGCCAATTATCGCAAAATTATTTTAACAACAAACCTGGCTGAATCAAGTTTGACTATTGAGCAAGTTGATTGTGTGATTGATAGTGGTCTGGTCCGGCAAAGTGTATTTGATCCCAATACGGGGTTTGACCGCTTAGTAACTCAAAAAATATCACAAGCATCGGCCAATCAACGCAGTGGTCGAGCAGGACGCCTCAAAGCAGGAATTTGCTTTCGACTGTGGCATCAACATGAAACATTACGTGCCCAAAGTATACCGGAAATATTACGCACCGATTTAATGTTGCCAGTTTTAGAGTTATCGCATTGGGGTGTAACCGACTTACACCAGCTAGCATTGCTAGATAAACCTGGTGAGGCGAATATAAATCAGGCTCAGTCAATCTTAAGGCAGTTTAATGCACTAGATAACAGCGACAAAATAACCGCTTATGGTATTCAACTTCTAACCTTCGGCGTTCATCCCAGAATTGCTCACTTATTGAGTTGCAGCTTAGCAAATGAGTGTCTCGATATCGCTTGTATTATTGCCGCATTACTTGAAGATAACACGCGAAAAGAAGCAATTAACTTTGCCAATTTACTGATAGATGTTATCGAAAAGCTACACTCCCCCAAAGGACAAGCGATAACTATTTTAAAACATGCTCGTAACCTCTATCAAACAGTAAAAAAGCAGGCACAAACAGCACAAGGAAAATCGCTCTGTCTTGTACGAGCAACCCAACAATTATCACAAGCATCAAGTATATTAGCTTACGCCTTTACCGATAGAATTGCCAAGAAAAGAGGGAATGGCTATCAGCTGGTTAATGGCACCGGCGCACAAATTAGCTCGAGTGAACATTTTAATGCAACATTTATTGTCATTACTCGATTAGGCGGCAGTAGCCAGCCAGCCAAAATATTTCAGGCAATTGAAATCCCTTTACCAGTCCTTGAAAAACAGTTTAGCCATTTATTTAAAACACAAGAAACCGTTATTTGGGATCAAGCAAAGAAACAAGTCGTGTGCGAACAACAATGCTATTTTGGCGCAATTCAATTATCAGTCAAACCACTTTCAAATACCAATCAACACCAGCGGCAAACAGCGCTGCTAGAAGGTATTCGAAACAACGGTATTTCAATACTACCCTGGGATGAGTCGCTTTCACAATGGTGTGCCAGAGCCAATTTGTTTTTCAAATTACAACAGAACAACTTTGATTCTGACAATATATCAACAGATAAAATATTAACCGATGCAATACCGACAGAAAAATCATTCGACTTTACTGAACCCGGATTAATAGCAACATTAGATGACTGGTTAATGCCTTACTTAATTAACATCAAACAGTTATCAGATATTACACCAACGCTGCTATTCAATGCGTTAAAAGCACAACTAACCTGGGAAAAACAACAATCGCTAGATAGACTACTACCAGAAAGAATTACATTGGCAAGCGGCACTCAAGCAAAAATTGATTATACGCAAGGTGAAAAACCCGTTTTAGCGGTCAAGTTACAAGAAATGTTTGGCGAACATCACTCACCCAATATTGCAGATGGGCAAATTTCACTAATCATACATCTATTATCACCAGCACAAAGACCCTTACAAATAACTGAAGACTTGGCAAGCTTTTGGCAAAATAGCTACCAACAAGTTAAAAAAGAAATGAAAGGAAAATATCCTAAACACCCCTGGCCAGATAATCCACTTAAAGCCAAAGCGACAAATAAAACCAAAAAAATGCTTAATCAATAATTCATCCATTGCTGGATATTGGGCCGAAAATAATAGGCAATGCCAACAATAAACAGCAATATTACACTGCAATAAATCATTAAATGTATCTTCACGTTTTTCTTGCGACGCCATTTTTTCTTTTGCTTAATCAAAGAACGTGTCCATTCAAATGGTTTCATAGGCGCCATATTATAAAGTCTTTCAACATAAGTCTGCGTAGTATGTGGTACGGTATGTTGCAATATCCTCGCTAAAATAATAGCCCTGTCAATACAGGTTTGTGGTATTTTTTCTTTATAATATTTTGCAATCTGTGACAACTGATTGGATTCAAATCCGAATGCAACCCACGGAATATCTTTTTGTGTTGAGTACCAGGTTGCTTTAGCAATTTCGGGTATCATTAAACAAAGTAATGTCCGCTCTATATCAGCCTGATTATGACTGACGACAAAGTCAGCTTGTTGAAAAAGCGCTTTAATTCGCGCACTATCAAATGGCTTTAACGCTTTAGAGCGCATCCGAAGTCTATATTGATTAACCAGTTCAAATGGTAGCTCTTGCGCTACATTGCGAAGCCCCCAATAGCTATCAATAATTTTTCCATTTTTTGCACGCGAAGAAAACTCTACCAGCACCAAGCCTACTTGAATAATTTCATCTTGTTCAGTACGTCCTGTATAGGCAACATTAACCGTTAACACTTTGCGAGATTGCTGGAAAAAAGGGATTTTCCTGGGATCAATTCTTGGTTTTACCGTTTGCAGCGTACCAATATGAATATGTTCATCTTGCTCGTCATTTTTGACCAGCGCTAATTCTGGTTTACCAGATCCGGCTGGATAAGTATTTTTGCGTCGATTAAGGTTTTGCTTAATCAGTCGATTAACCTTGTCAATTCTTTCATAAATTGCCACTAAATCTTCGACAGCGTGACTATCAAGACGGGCAAAGCGTTGTAATATAGCAATTTCTTTGTGGTAGGCTTTATAAGCACGATAAAGATCGGCCAGTTGAGTATAGTAATCTGCGCTGACAGTTCCTTCGTTTTTTAGCGCGACTAACTCTGTTGTATCGATGAGTGAAAGTAAACGTTTTTCTGTATTTTTGGTTAAATTAGGTTTATTCATTTTATAATAATTTGTCGTCTTGATTCAGGTACGACAATAATGCATTTTGCTATTATTGTTACTTAGCAAATCCCTACTTTAACTTTTCAACAACATGATCAATATTTTTTGTTGTCCCTCACAATCAAAAATGTAATTGAGCGATTACCCTGAATATACTGATTTAAATTGCACAATAACGCTCTTCATTCTTACCACTTGCGTTTTTGTTGCAACCTCTAATGTTTCATTCTTTTTAAATGATTGACTGGATAAAACCAAAACTGCTTCAATAAGAGTTGGAAATTATAAATTAAGCAAATGTCTGATTTATAATATTTTTATATGATTTATATTTATAAAAATTTGAATTTTAATTTGTATTAAAATTTATTAACCGTTTTTCTAATTTTCAGTAAACAGCCAAGTTTAAAAACGTTGGCTGTTATTAATGGTGTCAACTTAACATTAAGTCAATGTGTTCGTCATTATTTAAAAAAATATTAAATTAGCAAAATCTGTTACAATTTCAAAATACGCTGGTAGTGCTCAGGTCTTCTGTCTCGAAAAAGTCCCCAACTTACACGTTGCTCTGCAATCAAATCTAAATCAAACTGCTGACAAATAACACCACTTTCATTTCGGTCCAGTCGAGTGAGTATCTTACCAAATTGATCACAAATAAATGAACTTCCATAAAAATTAATTTCACAAGTTTGACCGACTTCACATCCTATCCGATTAGAAGCAACAATCGGCACCATATTAGCTGCGCCATGACCACACATAACGGTTTGCCAATGTTCGCATGAATCCCAGTCAGGCGCTTGTGGTTCGCTACCAATTGCAGTTGGATAAAAGATTACTTCAGCACCTTTTAACGCTAAAATTCTTGCAGCTTCTGGAAACCATTGATCCCAACAAATTGCCGCTCCCATGCAACCGTAACGGGTTTGCCAAACTTTAAATCCAGTATCACCGGGAGAAAAATAATATTTTTCCTGATAGCCAGGTCCATCGGGAATGTGGGCCTTTCGATAATTATCCAGAATCGTTCCATCGGCATCTATCATAGCCAGAGAATTAAAATAATTATTTTGGCTTTTCTCAAAATAACTCAAAGGCAATACCACTTCAAATTTTTTTGCAACTTGAGCAAAATGCTTTAATAATGGAGAAGTTTCAAATTCTTCAGCCCAGCTAAAATAACTGGCTAATTGATCTTTACACCAATATTCACCGGCAAAAAGCTCTTGCAACAAAACAACATTAGCACCTTGCTCGGCAGCTCGTTCAACTAAAGACTCGGCTGTCGCAATATTTTCATCACGCAATTTACTGGCTTTAAACTGTGTAGCAGCAACACTAACCATTCTCATGAGAATAACCTTTTTAAAATTGATAAATTTTTAACAATTACCCGGTGCGACAGGTTGCTGCATGGTAATGCAATGAATACCACCGCCACCTACCAGAATTTCATTTGCGTCAATCATATGGATTTTTCGTTCGGGAAATAAATCCACCATCATCTGATAAGCAGAATCATCCTGTTTACAACCAAAAGCAGGCATAATGACAGCGTTATTGATAATATAAAAATTAATATAAGATAGTGGAATTCGCTCTCCCGACTGATATTTGGCTTCAGGCTCAGGAATTTCAACCAAGCTAAGGCCATGCTCATTAATCACTTGTTTATTTAGATGATAAATTTCGGTATTTTCGCCTAGCACCAGTGTTTTTTGAGTTAATATTGTTGATGGATTAACAAAACAGGCAATATTATCAACATGTCCATTGGTATCAACATCACCAACAATTCCTCGTTCTAACCAAATAATCTGCTCAACACCTAATTCCAATTTAAGTTGTTGTTCAATATCTTGCTGGCTTAGTGTTGGATTTCGATTAGGGTGCAACAAGCATTCTTTGGTAGTCAGCAACAGACCATTTCCATTTGAATGTACAGCCCCACCTTCGAGCACCATGTCTACACTCTGACAGGTGACTTTTTCGTATTGCGCAATAAATTGTGCAATTTTTCGATCTTTGTCATGTGGTACAAACTGTTCGCCCCACCCATTAAACAAAAAGTCTTTCGCAATAAGCTGATTGTTTTGGGTCACCCAAATAGGAGATGTATCGCGTGCCCAGCTATCATCCAGTGAACAATTGATTAACTCAATTGCACTACTTAAATATTTTTTAGCCTTAGCTAAGTGCTCAGGTAAAATGAGCATTTTAACCGGTTCATATTCACTGATTTGATTGGCTACCTGGGAAAACACTTTGTGTGCGGTTTCCAGTCCATGCGACCAAATTGCGGTCCGGCACGGAAACATCATCCAGCTACAAGTGTGTGGTTCCCATTCAGCAGGCCAGTGCACACCGCCAGTCTGGTTTGCTTGAATGGCAGTTGTCTCATTGATTGTCATGCATGACATGTGAAAGTCTCTTTATACAGATTAGTCTTCTAAGTAACAGTAGCCATAAATACCTTGACGCAGCTCTGCAAGATATTGACGCTGTAAATGCTGTGGCAGCTCTGTTTGCTTGAGTTGTCTTCGATATGATTCCAACAAGGTTTTGGAATCAATGTCGACATATTCTAATAACTCTTCAACACTAATCCCCTGTTGACTGGCAACGCGCACAAGTTCTCCTTGCTCATTTAAAGCTAAGTCAACCGTATGGGTGTCCCCAAATAAATTATGCATATCGCCCAAAATTTCTTGATAAGCGCCGACTAAAAACAAACCTAACAAATAATCATCGCCAATTTGATAGGAGGGTAAATCAATTGTCGGCGTTACTCCTTGAGCGTTTACATATTGCTTAATTCGTCCATCACTGTCACAAGTAATATCTTGTAAAATTACCGCTTCACCTGGTACGGTATCCAAGTTTTGCAATGGCATAATTGGAAAGACCTGCTCAATTGCCCAGGCATCTGGTAATGATTGAAACACTGAAAAATTGACAAAGTACTGACTCGCCAGTCGCCGTTGCAGCTTATCAAGAATTTCTTCGTGCGTTTGTATTTCTGGATTTAACCGATCTTTAACAGTAAATAAAATTTGTCGCTGTAAAACTTCGGCTTGTGCTCTTTCGGTAATACTGATGATGCCGTGGTTAAACACTTCCTGAGCCTGTTTCAATAAATAGTCAGCACTATGATAGTTTTCGATCAGTTGATGATTATCATCTGCTTCTTGTGCATCGACCAGATTTTGCCATAAGCTTTGAATAATTGGATGACAATCTTCATCAGGTTCTAGTGTTGTTATGGTCTGCCGCATCGGCTTTTCTACATCGATAACATTAGCCACCAACACAGCATGATGTGCAGTAAGAGCTCGCCCAGACTCAGTAATAATCGAAGGATGTGGAATCTGATTTTCTTCAGCCATTTCAAAAAACGCATTGACCACATTATTCGCATATTCAGCAAAAGTATAGTTTACTGAACAGTGGCTCTGACTTTGTGTCCCTTCATAGTCAATGCCCAACCCACCGCCAACATCAACGGTGTTAACTGGTACGCCCATCTTGCGCAACTCGGCATAAAAACGCGCGCATTCATGCAACCCGTTTTGAATATCACGTATTGCAGTTAATTGTGATCCCAAATGAAAATGCAATAATTGAAAAATATCCAGTTGCCCAACATCTGTTAAGCGCTGTACTAAAGCAAGCACCTGACTGGCAGATAAACCAAATTTAGAATGCTCACCTCCTGAATCCTGCCATTTGCTTTCGCCTTTAGTTGCCAGTTTTACTCGCACACCAATGCGTGGTTTAACTTGCATTTGCTCTGCTTCTTTGAGTAACAACTCAAGCTCAGACATTTTTTCGATTACGATAAAAACTTTATGACCAAGTTGTGATGCAATAAGTGCTGCGCGCAGATACTCACGATCTTTATACCCATTGCACACTATCGTTGAATTAGTACTTTCTGAAAATGCCAGTACGGCCATTAATTCTGGCTTACTTCCGGCTTCAAGCCCCACTTGTGGTTTTTCCAGTATCTGATTGGTATTAATCAAGCCTTCAATAACATTGCGTTGTTGATTAACTTTCACCGGATAACAAACCGTGTAATCGCCTTGATATTCGAACTGACTGATTGCACGATTAAAGGCCTGACAAAGCACCTTAACCTGGTGACGCAAAATGTCAGGAAAACGTAAAAGCACCGGCATTTGAAAGCCTTTTTCACGCATAGCCTGGCAGACTTGATTTAGTTCAAATGTTTTCTCTGGTTGTTCAGGATCGGGACGCACGACCAACATACCCTGTTCATTCAGATCAAAATATTGATTGCTCCAATAAGCAAGATTATAGTATTGACGCGCTTGTTCAATATTCCAGGCGTCAGGCTCATTAAGATATTCATGGATACGTTTAATCAACGACGCCCCTCCCAAATAAAATAATCAGAATTTGGTGTACCGAATAGATACCAACTTAAAAAGTCAGTTAACAATTTTGATCTTTCTCAGCCGCGTTATTAAATTAAGCGGCTGGATTTAAAGTATTAACAACATACTGCGGCAGCGCAAATGCGGCTACATGTATTGCTGGATTATAATACCGAGTAGTAAAGCCAGCTTCTTGATAACGCTGGGCGATAATATCTTGAGGTAAATGGCGTAGTTCAGAGTTATCTGTTCCCCAAGCCAGAGTCATTACCCCACCAACATAAGTTGGTACTGCTGCCGCAAAAAACCAGCGATCAGCAAAAATATTCTCAAATCGATTGTAAGTCGTCAACAGCTCATCCGGTTGCATATAGCAAACACCATTTTGTGTTGCCAACACACCACCATCAGTTAATGCATTTTTACAACCTAGATAAAAACGTGATGTAAACAGTACTTCACCAGGGCCTTCCGGATCAGTACTATCAGAAATAATAACATCAAATTTTTCCTGATTGTTCACTACAAAGTCAACGCCATCGGCAATTACAAGATTAACACGAGGATCCTCGAAGGCTCCTGCAGAGTGGTCAGGAAAATACTTAACACACATGTCGATAACAGCTGAATCAATTTCAACCATTGTCACATGTTCTATCTGCGGGTGGCGTAATACCTCACGCAATATTCCACCGTCTCCACCACCAATAATTAAAACACGCTTGGCGTGACCATGGGCAAATAACGGAACATGTGTCAGCATTTCATGATAGACAAATTCATCTTTTTGAGTCGTTTGCACGACACCATCCAGCGCCATGATACGCCCAAATTGAGAATTTTCGAATATAATCAAATGCTGGTGATCGGTACGATTTTCAAATAACACTTCATCGATCAAAAAACTCTGACCATAACTACGGTAAAGTGTTTCAAGAAATCTTTTAGCCATGAATAAGCCCCCTCAATTTAAATAGCACGAATAATAACATCTTATTCGCTGATATTCTCACCGCGGAGGATCTCACGCACATCAATACGCGAAGGCAAAAATGCCTGGCGCAATATTTCCGTCGCTTTATGTGGCTCGGCATCACCACACATAAAGACATCAAACGCCGCATAATCAGCCTCAGGCCAGGTATGCACGCTTATATGCGATTCAGCTAGTACAGCAACGCCAGAAATTCCACCATTTGGGGTAAAATGGTGCATATGAATATGCAACAAAGTTGCCCCGCATTCCTTAACAGAATCTCTAAATGCCTTTTCCATGACCTGCAAATCATCTAACTTTGAGGCCCCCCAAAGATCGATAATTATATGTGTACCAGCAAATACTTTGCCATCACGGCGTATGAAATGATCGTTTCGCTCATCGTTCTCGTTGACATTAACATACTCAGGCCAACGAGTTTCTGTTGCGACTGTAGGATCAATCTCAGAGTTATAGTCGAAGCCTTCAGACACTTCAGTATCTCCCATAAACAAAGGATTAAAAGTTTTCTGGCGAACGAAACGTGTTCAAATTAAACCAGACCTATCAGCCGGACTGCCCCAAGGTTACGATTTCAGACGCATTATTAACAACTTTAAATGTGTCATAAATCGTCCAAACAATGAACAGCCAACAATTTTTTGGAGAGAGCTTTATACGCGATTTTGGCCAAATAGCAAGTAAAATCTCACTCGAAAGAATAAATAACCTCAAACATCCAAATATTTCTAATCAATATGGCCAGATTATTGAAATTTATGGACAAATCAAACAAATTAGTGTGTAGATTTAACGTAAAAAATGAACAATTATTTCTCGACTGTTAACTTAACGACAAGCGTTATTCGAGCAACATTCTTCCATTAAAAAACCAATCACTTCTTGTAAAACTTCAAACTGTGGGAAGCAATGCAACTCCCGACTTTCTCGAACCTGCTTAACCAAACCCACTTTAACTAATTTTGCTATATGATGAGACAAAGTGGAAGCTGGAATATTTAATTCCTGCTGAATTTTTCCAACGGTCGTCCCTTCCAGTCCAAAAGATACTAAATATTTAAAAATGGCCAATCGAGTTGGATGTCCTAACTCAGCGATACGCCCCGCAACGATTTCCAAAGAAAGATCAGACTCATTAGCTGCATTTGACATCAAAGAAACTCCACTTACATTAACCCAGTTATATTAACCCAATTATATTAACCCAGTAGTATTAACCTGTCGCATTAACTCAGTTGTACTGATCAGTCGGCACAACATAGACAACCGACAACCGCTCAAATAGTCCCCGTTAATAATCGAAACAGGATTGACAATTCGATAATACTAGAAATATAATATTTCGACTATTCTGGAAATATAGTACTTTAACAGCAACAATACTTTTTGTTTAACTTTATCATTATATAAATTAAGCGAGCGGCTTGCTCAGACAAATACTAAAAATTGAAACCAGCAAAATCAACAACTGGTATTTCATGTGAAAGTAAACGAAGAAAAGGCAAACGAAGAAATAACGATGAATAAATCAAAGGTTTAACACTCGCAATGAAACCAAACCTCAATAACCAACTAATCGACGGCCAGGATGGCAAATCTTTTCAAATTACACCCGCACCAGGTGATACAACTTGGCATGAACAAGGCTTCAATCTACCGCAATTAATTCATCATCAACAACAGTTTTTACTTGGGGTGCACTCATCATATGATCAATTTACGCCTTGTAAAATCAGTCTCACACCATGGCAAATTACCCAACAACAGTTCAATGATGCACTAGTGAGTGCCAAATTACTCAGCCGTATTTTTTACAAATTGAGTCAAATGCCTGAGTTAATGCTTTCCATGTTGCAAGATTACAAGGTAACGGACACAACACAATCTTTGGCCCCTCATCAATTACCTAAAAATCTGTTAAGTCATTTTAAACATTATTTACACTCACAAGTGAATAATAGGAGAAAACCGATTAAAGCTATACCCGTTAATCTCAGTCGGCAGGATTTACTTTATGATCAAGATGGTCATTGGAAACTTGTTGAAAGCAACTCGATAGCTGCTGGTATGGGACCATTTAGTGAAGTTCTCAGTAACTTGCTTGAGAGCCAATCTTCAATGCGCTTTAATAAGTTTGCGCCGAATCCAGCAATTTATCAGCAAGCAGCAACTATTTTTAATGCGGCTAAGAAAAACGCCTTACTTAATCAACCTGTCATCGTTTTTTTAATCGCGGCAGATGAAGATAATATTTACGACCAGAATTATTTAATCAATCAGATTAGCCTGATGGGTGCGATTGTTAAGCGTTTGACATTGATTCAATTGAAACAACAAATAAAGTCAAAAAATAATCGACTATATTTATCATCGGGTGAAACTATTGACTGTATATATTATCGAACCGGTTATAATTATAAGGATTATATTTTTACTGATGACGCTGTTCATTCAAGTTCAGCTCACTCGATCGATGAGTTAATGTCATTCAGACAATGGATAGAACAACATCAAATCTGTAGTATTCCAACAATCAATCATCAAGTGGCCACATCAAAATGGATACAAATGAAGCTGAGCCAGCTTTCTATACAAGAAATAAAAATCAACTTTGAATTGTCACAACAAGAAAGTGAAAACGTCAAGCAAACTTTAGCCAATAATTATCAAATTATCAGCCATCAGCAACAGATAGTAGAAGCACTAAAAGAAAGATGTTGGATCCTGAAAAGTCAGCATGAAGGTGGCAATAGCGTGTACGATATAAGCACACCTCTGCCCACTTTAGACTTGCAGCATGAAAAATATCTATTGATGCAAAAAATCAACTCAGTGATTCGTCAAGAAGAAATTCATTTATTAACAGCCAATACAATACAGTCGACTCATTCAGTGATATCGGAGTTAGGTATTTTTACGGTTGGGAATGACCACCATTATGGCGGTTATTTGCTGCGCTCTAAACCGGCTAATCAACTCCAATGTGGAGTGCACAGCGCTGGCGGTTTTTTAGACACACTGGTTATAGCAGATAAATAAAAGCTCGATAGATGCATATTGTTTATCTCTTTGAGTTAATGCACAATTAATTTTAATTGTTTAAAAGCGGTTTTAATTTGAATAAATGTTTTACTATCACCGCCTTTATCGGGATGATGAATTTGCGCTAATTCGTTATAACGCTTTTTCAGTTTCTCTGGTGTCAATGAAGCAACCTTATCTAATCCTAACGTTTGCAAAGCTTCCGACTGTTGATTAAATGCCAAATACTTTTCCCAAAACTGACTTTGTAATTTAACGATTTGTTCATCCGACAAATATAAATTCTGTGGATTGAGATAATAAGCCTGTAAAAAGTCTGGCTCAGCCAAATCAGTTGTTGAGCAACCAGCTTTACTAATTTGAATTAGCAAGGCAGAAATTTGTAAGTGATAACCATCATGACTCAGTTGAGATTTTAATGAATACAAACGATTAAATAAGTAAAAATGTTTACGATACAGTCCGGTTGCATTGCCCAATGACACAAAAAAGTCGGGTAAATTTTTATCAATAAACCTTAGTAAATCATACTCTTTAATTGGCTCAACCTGTATAGATAAGTATTCTAAAACAGGTTTTAAGTCCGGTTCAATTTTGTCAAAAATCTTTTCACGATTTAACTGTCGAATTAAATAATTCATTCATAACCTTTTTGGTTGGCCCATTAATTAATTGATTTAAAAACTTGTCGATGATGAAACAATGTACAGCCCAATGGTGTTATGCTAAAAAAATATGTTTTTTAAATTCATTCTTTATCCAAAATAAAAATATTTATTGAATGCCTTATCTCTAATTTGCGAACTTTCTAAGGGAAAAAACCTCTTTAAGAGATAAAAAAATATTTAATTCGATAAAAGAAACACTTTTTAGTTTTTTTTTCACCTTCTATGAACCAGTTCACACTTTAACAGACTGAATTTAGTATAGTCGCTTGGCAATTCGTATACAGCAGTAAGCGATCAGTTTTAAACAATAAAAGAATAGTGAATAAGTATTAATCACATAAACAACTACTGATAAGAATAATAGCAATCTACCAGGTAATAAATGTCTCAATGTGGCAGTTATCGTTTAACTAACCTTTTTCACATTGATCTATTTACTGTGAATTTAATTGCGCATTCCTTTATTTAGTATGTTTTTCAAGAATTAATATTTAACATCAACTATTTTTATACGTTGCGCTCGGATAAATCAATGAAACACGTGGGATTTGTCGTTAGCATTTAAAATGTTAAACCACATGCTTGCCGGTTTTAGTTGATAAATATTTGTCATCAATTGATTTATCTGTTGCATCGCTTATCAAATTAAGCGCTTATGATTAATTGCTAAATCAAGCTGTTGTCCAATTGTAAGCCTAACAATACTAAATCATACAACCTAAGGATATAGGGCGTTAAAACGATGAAAACAAAATTTAAACTAAATATTTTAAACCTTGCTCTGGCAGGTACTTTAACTGCCAGTTTATTACCTTTGACAACTAATGCAGCGGAAGATGGTGAAAATCAGGAAGAGCAAAAAGTTACAATCGTTGGTTCACATATCAAGCGCAGTAACATTGAAGGTCCAGCACCAGTTCAGGTCATTGACCGTGAGGCTATTGTTGGTTCAGGTCAAACAACTCTGCAACAACTATTTGAAAGATTACCGTCTTCAGGTGCGGGTTCATTCTCTACTCGAGGTAACAGCCAAGACTCAACAGGCAATGGCGGCGCAGCGATCAGTTTACGCGGCTTTGGTGCCGACGCGACACTGGTATTAATTAATGGTCGCCGTGCAAATATCAGCGCGTTTGCTGAAGGTATCGTGAACAACTTTGTTGATTTGAACAGTATCCCGCTTTCAGCAATTGAACGCGTTGACATTTTAAAAGATGGTGCATCTGCTATTTATGGTTCAGATGCGGTTTCTGGGGTAGTTAACATTGTACTACGAAAAGATTTCGTTGGCTCAGAAGTCACCGTAGGTTATGGTTCAACCACCAAATCAAGCTCTGACGAACGCTCCTTAAATGCAATTTTCGGCTTTGGTAATTCACAATCTAACGGTACTTTAATCCTTGATTATTTTTCTACCAGCGAATTAAGAAACTCTGATCGTGGCCGTTTAGGTTCAGCAGATCAATCGGCTAATGGTGGATATGATCTACGCTCTTCTCGCGGATTTCCTGGACGATATGTACTTGAAGGTGACACCGACCCAACAATCGATCCCAATTGTCCACCAGAAAGAGCCGCAGGACAAACCTGTGTATTCGACTACGGCCCCTATGGCTTTTTAATTCCCGATATGGAACGTGCAGGCGCCATGTTCTTATACAACAGCGAAATAAAGCCAAACCTGGATTTATATTTTGAAATTTCAGCACAGCGCAACACCTCTCAAGCTGGTGGTGCACCGACGCCACTTGATGCCGATGCAGGCTTAACAGTACCAGCTTCTCATCCTAATAATCCATTTGGTGTTAATTTGGCAATCGATCGCCATCGTACAGTAGATGCAGGCAATCGTGTTTGGGATATTCAAAGCGATAGCCTACGTTTCGTAAGTGGATTAACGGGGTTTGTTGGTGACTATGAGTGGGATGTCTCTTTCACTAAAGCACGTAGCCTTTCGTTGCAAACGGGTGACCGCACTCAAGGTTGGGTGCGAACAGACTTCTTGCAACGTGAAATTGATGCTGGACGATACAACCCATTTGGTGGAACCGTCAACTCTCCCGAAGTTATTGATGCTATAACGACCAGTCTTATCCGTCGCGGTGAATCTCGCTTAAGCGCTTTTGAAGGCTCGATTACCGGTGATTTATTTGAACTGGAATCAGGTAACAGCGTTGCTATGGCAGCCGGTTTTGAATACCGTGACGAGAGCGTGATTGATCAACCAGACGATCAATTCCAACGTGGCTTAATTTTCGGTACAGAATCCGTTTCTGCACAAGCCAAGCGTAATCACTGGTCAGTTTACACTGAGTTTGCTATTCCTTTGGCGGATAATATCGAAATGCAATTAGCAGGTCGTTACGATGACTATGAATTCGCAGGCACTTCAACTAATCCTAAAGTCGGTATTCACTGGAATGTAAACGACGACTTGGCTGTTAGAGCATCATGGGGTACCGGATTTAGAGCGCCTTCTTTAGCACAAATTGGTTTAGGCCCGTCACAAGAATCTCGTTTCTTTGTTGATCCATACTGTTCACAGGTTCCAGCTTGTGTTGCCAACGCAGGTGCAGCAACAGACTTAACCGTTAACCTTGGTGGTAATCCAAATCTAGAACCAGAAGAGTCGGAATCATATAACCTCGGTATCGTTTGGGATGTAACTGATGACTTTAACCTTTCATTCGATTATTGGGATATCACACAAGATAAAAAAATCGATGAAGCCAGCGTTGGTGAAGCCACTTTATTATTCTGTAATCCATCAGCAATGGTTCCAGGCTTGTGTGTCAGAAACCCTCAAACCAACGAGCTCTTACAAGTTAGTAGCACATACGTGAACATTGCTTCACAAGAAGCTACAGGGTTTGATATCACCGCCAATTATAAAATGGATCTGGCCGATATGGGTCAATTAAAAATTGGATTTGACCTGGCTTACTTATCTAACTTTGAAAAAGATGACCTGGAATATACCGGTAAATATGGATACCCAGAAATTCGTTGGAGCTCAACCACTGAATGGAAACTAGGTGACTGGAAGACAACCGCAACCTTAAGCTATATTGGTGAATTCGAAGATCAACCTGACTTCGATGAAGATGGTACTTTTGATTTTGCAAATCCAAATGCACGCACAGTTGATTCATGGCTAACCTTGGATTTACAAACTTCGTGGGATGTTAACGACTCACTGAACTTAAGCTTTGGCGCATCAAACCTGCTTGATGAAGAAGTACCTTTTGCTGCGGGCGACCTGAACAATGACCTATATGGTTATGTTCAAGCCGTACATGATCCTCGTGGTCGATTTGTCTTTACTAAAGCAACACTTCGTTTTTAATTAGTAGTAAATCGTTAATTCAAAAATAAAGGGAGCATGCTCCCTTTATTTTTTTTAAATACATCAATTTCAATTGATTAGCGACTTGCCGATTGTGCTGCTCGACTTTGTGCAATTTTTTCTGCTTTACGTTGCTTCTTTTGTTCACGCTTTTTTTCCAACGCAATAGCGGCATAATCGCCAATGTGTGTTTCCCCACGCGCTTTAGCCAATTGAATTTGTTTTTCACGCTCCTCAAATCGCGCTTTTTGCTCTGGCGTCGTTTGTTCAAAACAATGCGGGCAACTGACCCCAGCCATATAGAATTCACTTTGCATATCTTGCTCAGTGATCGGTAATCGGCACGCATTGCATTGTTGGTAACTACCTGGACGTAATTGGTGATCAACCGTCACGCGATCATCAAAAACAAAACACTCACCTTCCCAAGTCGATTCCGCTTGTGGCACATCTTCCAAATATTTTAAGATGCCGCCTCTTAAATGGTACACTTCCTCAAACCCTTCTTGCTTTAATAGTGCCGTCGACTTTTCACAACGAATCCCTCCAGTACAAAACATAGCAACTTTCTTGTGAACGGCTGGATCCAGGTGCTGCTTGACATAATCGGGAAACTCGCGAAAAGTTTTGGTATTTGGATTAACCGCATTTTTGAATGTGCCCACCGCAACTTCATAATCATTACGCGTATCAATCAATAAAACTTCAGGATCATTAATCAGTTCATTCCAGTTTTCAGGTTCAACATAAGTACCAACAACGCGGTTAGGATCGATATTTTCAACCCCCATAGTGACAATTTCTTTCTTAAGTTTAACCTTGGCACGTTTAAAAGGTAGTTCATGACTAAGTGATTGCTTATTGACAATATCAGCCAGTCCTGGTTGTTGTTCAAGCCACTGCAGTAGCGCATCAATCGCAGCCGGTAACGCAGCTACAGTGCCATTAATTCCCTCTTTGGCGAGTAACAGAGTACCTCTAATTTGATGTTCCTGCATAAACTTTAACAGAGGTTGTTGAACAGATTGGAAATTAGGTAATGACACAAATTTATATAGCGCACATACCACAAATTGATTTTGCGTAGATTCAGACATATTTTTCCTCTTGCTAGCTGAAGCGTAAATTCAGGGCAAAAATTCGAAGCAGCATTATAAGGCAATTAAAATTACAATCAAGTATTTTGACTACATTTTAATCAGCCAACTCTCTTAGTTTAAATCTCAATCTCATTAAAAGCGTCAATTGATTTCTTTTGTAAAGCTATCGATTAATCAGTCGACCTAACCGTATCGCTATAGCGTACAATAATTCGGCGTTCAATTGAGTGATGACAGAAAATAATGCTACAGTGTACTTAAGAGCCAATCAGTAATAAAAATTTATCATGTCTGTAGCGTGGAAGGTCATTAAATTTGGTNATGCTACAGTGTACTTAAGAGCCAATCAGTAATAAAAATTTATCATGTCTGTAGCGTGGAAGGTCATTAAATTTGGTGGCAGCAGTGTCAGCGTGCCCGAGCATTGGGAAAAAATATCGCAAATCATTAGTCATCATTTAGCTCAAGGGTTTCGACCACTTGTCGTTTTTTCAGCTTTCAAAAATGTTTCTAATCTACTCGAAGCGCTACTACACCAAGCTAAGGCGAATGTTCATCAAACAGCGATCACTCATTTAAAAGAACTCCACATCGGTTATGCTGCGCAACTTGGTGTTGATACGAGTTGTCTCGATGAGTGGTTTATACAACTGAGCAATACCTGTGAAATAATAGCCAACGAACAAACCATTTCTGCAAAAAATCATGCGATGATTGTGGCAACAGGCGAACTATTGTCTAGCACCATTGGTGAAAAATATTTAGCCAAGCAATTAGGCAATACTTGCTGGCAAGATGCTAGAGCGATTTTAAAATCGACACAACAAAGTAATGCCTGGCAACACTATACAAATGCCGATTGCACTTATGAAGCCTCAGCCCTATGGCAACAGCAATTGGCAAGACTGCCTGATGTTGTGATCACGCAAGGATTCATCGCCAGTGATCAACAAAATGATACTGTACTTTTGGGCAGAGAAGGTTCAGACACCTCTGCCAGTTATCTGGCGGCCATTGTTCAAGCAAAAGCGATAGAAATCTGGACAGATGTACCAGGTGTTTTTACTGCAAATCCTCAAGAATTATCAGCAGCAAGACGAATCAATTGTTTAACCTATGAACAAGCAGAAATAATGGCCAAGTGTGGTGCAAAAGTTTTGCATCCACGAGCCATTCAACCCGCCAAACAAAATCATATCGATATCGAGGTAAGATGCACACATGCTCCTCATTTAGGTGGCACATCAATCATCACTAAAAACAAATTTCATTTACAACAATTTGACTTTAATAAAAATCAATTGCTATCAATTGCAAAAGAAGAAAATGTTGTTTGGTTAGTCTTACCCCAACCTGTTCGATCTGCTTACAACGAATTAGTTTTCAGACTCTGCCAAATAGGCTTTAATTTATTACTTGAAGTTGATGCTGCAGATGATGATCCATTTAATCTACATTTGATTTTTATTTATCTCAATACTGATAAACCACAACCCGAATTAGAACAATTGATTCAGGTTGTTGCGAACAAAAATATTAAAATTCACTCAAATTACACGATGTTGAGTTTGATTGGTGTTACCGAACTTCCTGAAAAATCTTTGATCGAGCACTGTTTACACACGAATATACAATCGAACTCACGTATTGCCCCAATAACCTGCTTAACCCATAATCGTTACACACAATTCATTATTCTTGGCCGCGATTGCACAGAGTTATACGCTAAATTACACGCTGTTTGGTTTAATAATGGGATAGACTCAAGCGTCATTAATAATGATTGCGGTAAAAATCCCCCCGTCGACAACCAATTGTTTTCATCTAGCTGGCAAGCGCTCGTTCAGCAAACTTAATCGGTCTCAAATCAAGCTTTATCGATTAAACATTCAATTGAAATTTGAAAATCTATTTGATAATAACTGCGGATCTAGTACAAATCATTGCGAAAAGATAAAAAAAGCGCAAATAAATTTGCGCTTTAAGCCTGAAAAAATAGTGCTAAGTGGTTAACCAGCATTTTTGTCAGATGGTTCACGAATAGGATATTCGGTTGCCTTTTTCAACGTTGATAAAACAACTGATGATTTAATTTTACCCATGCTATTCAAGCGTACCAGCTTTTCACGAACAAAAGTTTCATATTCGTAGATATCTTTACACACAACCTTGAGCATAAAGTCATCTTCACCAGTCACATGGTAACATTCTAAAATCTCATCGAGTTCATCAACAGTACGATAAACTTCGTCCAGTGTATCCTTAGAATGATGATGCAATCTTACAGAAACCATCATCAACGTGCCCAAATCGATCTTTTTGGGCTCCAGTATCGCAGTATAACCAACAATGTAGCCGGAGTTTTCTAGCTTTTTCACCCGCTCTAATGTCGGCGGAGGAGAAAGCCCAAGTTGAGACGCCAGTTCTTTATTGGTGATCCGTGCATTCTTTTGCAAAATTCGTAAAATCTTGCGATCTATTTTATCGAGGTGTGTCATTATATTTTCTTATTTCATACTTCAACAATATGTTATTGCATGGTACATTCGCTGAGATGCTACTGCAAGATCAAGATGTACTCCGTAAGGTATAATTTAGTCAAAAATTAAAAAAAATACAGCTTACTTACACCTGAGATTGATTTCTTTGAAAAACACTAATAAGGATCTGACAAATGCAAAATAAAATAAATACCGTCATTAAACTCTCACTTTTCATTTTAGTGATGTTTAACTTTAGTTTTGGACAAGCGGCAACCGTCGATAAAAAGCTTGTCGACGTCGTTGCTGGAAAACACCGCACCCCCACATACACTGAACGTGATAAATATCGTCATCCAATTGAAACACTTAGTTTTTTTGGTATAAAAGATACAATGACAGTGGTAGAAATATCTCCTGGAGGCGGCTGGTATACAGAAATACTGGCGCCTTATTTAAAAGATAACGGTAAATACATAGCCGCAGGTTATGATGTAAATTCTGAATCCGAGTATTACCGACGCAGTGCAACTCGGTTTCATAAAAAACTTTCAGATAAGCCAGAAGTTTATGGCAAGGTGCAACATGGTATTATGCAACCACCTGAGCAATTGGACTTTGCAAAACCAGAGTCAGCCGATTTGATTTTATCATTTAGAAATACTCACAACTGGCATCAACGAGGTTATTCCGAAGCTGTCTATAAAGCGATCTTTAAAGCGTTAAAGCCAGGTGGAACTTTTGGTTTAGTGCAACATAGAGCCGGTAAAGCAACCCCAGATACCAGCGGTAAAATGGGTTATCTAAATCAATCTGAAGTTATTACACTGGCAGAAAAGGTTGGTTTTAAACTTGTTGATCAATCAGAAATCAATGCTAACGTTAAAGACACCAAAGATTATGCAAACGGAGTTTGGACTTTACCACCAAGCTTAAACGGAAAAGATAAAGAAAAATACCTCGAGATAGGTGAAAGCGACAGAATGACGCTAAAGTTTATTAAACCACTAAAAAAATAAACCATTCAATGATATAGCGTAACAATTGCATTCCAATTTGCTGACTCAATAAAGTAATCAATTCAGTCAACAGATCAATCAACTTAAGTTGCGCTATACTCAACATAGCATTTCAAATCAGTAACTTGAATAGGACTATATTCAATTATATTCAATTATATTCAATTATATTCAATTATATTCAATTATTAGTGTAGTTACTGTTTTCTCATTTTTTATTCATTTTGGAGTTGCTGAGCGCATGTATTTATTCCGATCTTTTTTATTAGTTTTTTTGCTATCCAAAACTCGTCTTTTATATACAAAAAACTTTTTATCCAAAATAGGTTTTTTATGCAAAACGATTTTAGTATTTTTTCTCGGTTATTCCAGTGCTGTTTTATCTGATAACCAAAAAACAGATGATTTTGAAAAAGGTTATCATCACTTTAATCTGACAGAAATTAAAAGCCATATCAAACTGCTGGCCTCAGATGAATTTGGAGGGCGCGCACCAGCAACTCAAGGTGATAAATTAACGACCGAATTATTGGTAAATGAATTCACCAAAATGGGACTATCCCCAGGCAACGGCAAAAGTTTTTTACAAAAGGTGCCACTCACCTCGATTGTAAGTACACCTACCTCACAATTAAAACTGGGTAATAAAACACTCAACTATTTAACTGAATTTGTTGCTAACAGCCGTAAAACTCAATCACAAGTGTCTTTAAACCAATCAGAGTTAATTTTTGTCGGTTATGGCGTTAATGCGCCAGAATACGGTTGGAATGACTATGCAGGTATCGACGTTAAGGGAAAAACCGTTGTTGTATTGGTAAACGATCCTGGCTACGCGACACAAGACCCAGAGTTATTTAATGGAAACACAATGACTTATTATGGGCGCTGGATTTATAAATATGAAGAAGCCGCCCGTCAAGGTGCCGCCGGCGCCATAATCATACACGAAACCCAACCTGCCAGTTATGGCTGGAATGTCATTGAAAGTAGCTGGTCCGGTGCGCAATACCATTTACCGGCTAGTGAGGTCAATGAGCCAGTACTCGATGTTGAAATGTGGATCACCATTGAACAAGCCAAAGCATTATTTCAACAAGCCAAGCTCAATTTTGAAACACTCAAACAACAAGCTAAAAACAAAGACTTTAAAGCGGTTCCATTAAATTTAAACGCCTCAATTAAACTTAACAACGAAATCGAGTCATCGTCTTCTAACAATATTATCGCCACCCTGCCCGGTAAAAAACGCCCCAATGAACATATTATCTATATGGCACACTGGGATCATTTAGGTACAACAACCGTTAATGGTGAAACTCGCATTTTTAATGGTGCTCATGATAATGCCAGTGGAACGGCCGGAATAATTGCGATAGCTAAAGCTTTTCGTTCGCTCAAACAACCATTAGATCGCTCAGTCACCTTTATTGCTGTTACCGCAGAAGAACAAGGACGCTTGGGTTCTCGCTATTTTGCCAACCATCCAACAATGCCACTCAATCAGATTGTTGGCTTGATTAATATGGACAGTTTAAATATTACCGGGTTAAAAAAAGATGTCAGAGTTGTTGGATTTGGTAAATCGGAACTGGAAGATTACTTGAGTCAAGCAGCACAAAGACAAAATCGGGTATTATCCCCTGAACCGACACCTGAACGTGGCTACTATTATCGGTCAGATCATTTTAGTTTGGCCAAAAAAGGGGTTCCGGGCTTAAGTGCAGGAGGTGGAAGTCAACCACTTAATGATGCTCAGGCAAAAATTGCTGAGTCAGTCGGCAAAATGGTCGGTCAATGCTATCACCAGGAATGCGACGAATATCAAGAAAGCTGGGGATGGGATGGCGTTATCGCAGATCTGCAGCTTTACTATGAAACAGGGTATCTACTTGCACAAACCAAACAATGGCCTAACTGGCGTGAAGGGACCGAGTTTAAAGCCGCACGCGATAACATGATGAATCCCTGAAATAACCAACATTAAGAATGTGCCTTACATGAGATTTGATCTAGCTTAGACCTGACCTGGATCGGACCTGACCTCAATTGATACGCTGCTCATTTTAAGCAGCGTATCAATTTATCTATTTGTTTAATCCTGTCTAACGAACCGAACTATCTAAGACTCGACAATTCGAATTTTCGCTGTAACAATCTTAACTTCTTCTTTGGTTTGTCCACTATATGAACCGAGTCCTTCAATAACTTTCAATGTATCCATACCATTAACCAACTCACCAAAAATCGTATGCCGACCGTCTAGATATGGAGTCGCCTTAAAAGTAATAAAAAATTGAGAGCCATCGGTGTTAGGACCCCGATTTGCCATACTTAACATGCCAGCTTTATTATGTTTGGCTTCTGGACTAAATTCACCACCATATTGATAGCCGGGTCCGCCTGTACCATTACCTAAAGGATCGCCCCCCTGCGCCATAAATCCGTTAATCACTCGGTGAAAAACCAGTCCATCATAATAGCCTAACTGGGTCAAATACATGGTACTCGATACATGCATCGGCGCAATCGATGGCATCAGTTTAATCGACAACAAACCTTTGTTAGTTTGCAGATCCCAATAGAATGTTTGCCCCTGTTCAAATTTAAATTGGGGGGGTTTTGGTAATTTGGTACGCCAATCCGCAGCAGACTGATCAATTTTTTGCTGTTGAATAAATTGTTTAACGGCAACCAGCGTTGAGTTTTCCTGAGTACAGCCACTCATTAACACTATCAATGCACTGATAAAAAGCGCACTTATCGTCCACGATTTACCCTTTGTTAGTTGTAGGCGTTGCATAATATCCCCTTAAATTCTATAAAGTTTTCATCGATTCACTGGATCTGGATTATAAAACCCATCAACAAAAATTGGAATAACGGCCGCTGGACATTGTACTAATCTCAACTACACTAAGACTATGTCTAATGAATAGTTCGAATCAGTTGTTCAACTCTTATTCAAACCTTATCTACAAGGTAAAACCAATAAAGTATGGACACCGACATTGCCTTAAAGCCGTTGATATAAGTAGTAAAAAATGATGAATCCGGTGGAAAATGACTTACTCTTTGCGCGCCAACCTATTTTTGATGGAAATAATAAGCTTTATGGCTACGAACTTTTATATCGTGGTATCAATCCGAATTTTGCAGTTTTTGAGGATGGCAACAAAGCAACCAGTGAACTTCTTATCAACTATTGTGGTGGTATTTTAAACAACGAAGATGCGCCTTATGTAAAAATATTTATTAATCTCACCCGCCAGTTAATTCTTTCCGATTATTTCTTCCCATTAGAACCATCTCGTGTAGTGATTGAAATATTGGAAAATACCATTGTTGATGATCGATTAGTCAACCGAGTCATTGAGCTAAAATCAAAAGGCTATGAATTTGCATTGGATGACTATAGTTTCAGACACGAATACGACCCACTCGTGCCACTCGCCAACTACATTAAGATTGATTTGCAGCATATTTCAGAGGTCACGCTCAAAGACAGTATGCAAGATCTCGAACACAACGTGCTTGCGCAAACCCCTAAAAGACCACTGTTTTTAGCCGAAAAAGTCGAAGAACATGCGCAATATGAATACTGCCGGAATATTGGCTTTGAATTATACCAGGGCTTTTATCTCGAACGCCCTCAACCAGTCTACGGCAAAAAGATCAGCAACTCCTCAGAAATCGCCTTGCAAATTGTCGCCAAGCTACAAGAACCACAACTCAATATTGATAGCCTGTGTCATTCGATATCACGCGATACCAAACTAAGTTACCAAATACTCAAAATCATTAATAGCCCTTTATGTCGCCTACCAAGAAAAGTCAGTAGCCTTAAAGAAGCTGTCATTTTTTTGGGACTAGAGCAAGTTAAAAAGTGGGCAATGGCGATGGCATTATCTAATTCATCGACTCAGTCATCGGCACTATTTCAGATATTGCTGCAGCGCGCACGAAGTTGTGAACTCTTTGCAATCAGCCAAAATTATGAAAAACCTGAAAGTTTTTTTACGGTAGGGTTATTTTCAGGTATCGATGCAGTGCTGCTTGCCGATAAAGCCTGGCTCATTCAAAAGCTGGATCTGGCAACTGAAATTAATGAGGCACTACTCGAGGAAAAAGGTACAAAAGGAGAAGTATTGAAATTGGTAATAGCCGCAGAAAAATCAGATTGGTTAGCAACTCATCACTTGCCCGAAGAACAATTAATTGAACTGTTTTCTGCTCACGAAAACTCAGTTAACTGGGCGCATCAAATGTGCGCCATGTTATAACTCATATAATTGTCTTCTTATATTATCGAACAGACCAAAATGCTCTTAAATAGTGTTGTTCTCAAACAGTCTTTCTCTCACCAATCAAGCTATTCAGTTAACGTTTTTTTGGTAAACAATTTTTGACCGACACCAACAATGGCAAATACAACTATTCCAGCCATAATGCCAATTACGCCACTATATAAAACGGGCGCCAAAAGGCCCAGCATTGCTCCAACTGTTGTAATCGACTGCATCCAGGTTTCGAGGTGATGACCAATTGACTCAATCAATGGAATACCATGAATAATAATACCGCCACCGACTAAAAACATTGCAGCCGTTCCAACAATAGACAACATTTTCATTAAAAATGGGGCAAATACAAGTAATCCACGTCCGACAGCCCGTTTTAGTCGAGCCCCTAAATGTTCACCTTGTCGTTTAATCAAGTAAAAACCAGCATCATCTAACTTAACAATTCCTGCAACTAATCCATAAACAACAACAGTAATTAAAATTGCAATTCCTGAAACCACCGAAACCTGCGTGACAAACTCCGCATCTTTAACCGTACCCAGCGCAATAACAATAATTTCAGCCGATAGAATGAAATCAGTACGAATCGCACCTTTAATTTTATTTTTTTCAAAAGCAACCAAATCAACTTTTGGATTACGTAATGCATTGACTATTTCTTGATGCTGCTTATCCTTTTCTTCCTTTGAATGAAATAAGCTATGGGTAATTTTTTCAATCCCTTCAAAACATAAGTACAAGCCCCCCACCATCAGTAAAGGCAAAATTAGCCAGGGAATAAAGGCACTAATAAGCAACGCCGCTGGAACCAAAATTAATTTGTTTTTAAAAGAGCCTTTGGCAACAGCCCAAACCACGGGAATTTCACGTTCAGCACGAATGCCACTGACTTGTTCTGCATTTAAAGCCAAATCATCGCCTAACACGCCAGCAGTTTTCTTTGCCGCCACCTTGGTTAAAACAGCAACATCATCTAACACGGTAGCGATGTCATCTAAAAGTGCAAGTAAGCTCGATCCAGCCATTTAGTCTTTTCCTGAACAAATTATTAATTTAACAACGAATTGAGAATCCAGTAAATATCAATTTAAACCAACAAAGCCTAAAGATATCGACTGAACTATCAATGCTTTTTACTATTAACGCTATTATAATCGTTGCCCAACACCTGCGGATTAAAACAATCTTAACCGCACTTGGGTTTTACCCATGATAATTCAAGTTTTATAATGGAATTATATTGTGTCAATAAAACTTCCATATTCGACATATTAACGATAATTTCAGTATTATATACGTCAGTTTTCGACTTATCTTAAGAGGCATCATCAATGCAAGACACTAATAATTCGTCTAAGACGACAGCTATTCTGGGCGCAAGTGATGATCCTTCTCGCTATGCTTATAAAGCCTGTAAACAATTAATCGCCCATGGCCACCCAGTTATTTTAATTGCCAGACGCCCAATTACGGTAGACGGTATCAGTAGCTTAGCGCAACTCAGTGATATAACGGGAAAAGTCGACACAGTAACGCTCTATATTAATCCAAATCTGGTTAACGAACAAATCAATGCCATTATTCAACTGGCTCCCAAGCGGGTCATATTTAATCCAGGAACCGAATCAACTTTAGCAATAGAAAAACTCTCTGCTGCAGGTATTCAAGTGGTTACCCACTGTACATTAATTATGTTACAACAAGCAGAATACTAGTCGGATAATGCTCTGAAGCTAACAAAACATCATTTACTTTATTATTTACTTAACAACATTATTTACTTAACAACACAGGACGAGCGCTCTTGAATACGCAAAAAATTCGTCTGGTATGCGGCGAATGCCATACCATCAATCAGTTTCCCGCTGAAAGGCTGGACGATACACCTATCTGTGCCCAATGCAAAAGTCACTTATTCAGTGGAGAACCAATTAATGTTAATAGCACCAATCTGATTCGGCACATTGAAAATTCAGGTATTCCGGTTCTGATTGATTTTTGGGCCCCCTGGTGTGGACCCTGTTTATCATTTGCGCCGACATTTAAAGAAATGGCAAAAATTGTTGGTAATCAGTTACGTTTACTCAAAGTTGATACGCAAGATAATCAACAAACGGCAATGGACTTTAATATTCGCTCAATTCCAACATTGGCACTTTATCGTGATGGAGAAGAGTTAGCCCGAACATCCGGTGCATTTCCACTGCCTCAATTACAGCAATGGGTTATTCAACATCTGACCGAGGCTTAAATCAATACACAAAATCAGCCTATTCCCAGTTAACCAAGCCGAGAATAGGTCAATTCTAATTTGCACTCCAATCTTTCTCGCAACGTCACGCAATTGCTTTAAGCAAACTCATAATTTGTTACATTTGCGCTTTAAACGAATTCCCTATGCCTCTCGTCAAGTTAGCTAAAGATATTAATTAACCTTCAACTTTATCAGCCAATACGAGGAGCAACTATGCGGACTAATCAACCAACCAGCACCATTCAGTCTCGACTTTCAACTTTAGGTATACTTTTTGTTAGTTCGATATTTGGCATAATCGCAATAAATGCGCAAGCCAAAGTGACCGAAACTATTAGCAAAACCATTGCGCTCAAGTCAACAGGCTCAATTTATTTAGAAAATATCAACGGCGATGTTGAAATTACTACATGCCAATGTGATCAAGTTTCACTGGATGCACATATCAACGCCTCAGATGATTCACATAAAGAGCGAGTCAATATCGATATTCAAGCCGACACGAATACACTAAAAATTAAAACCCAATATCAGAAAAATCAACATCATCATTCTGGTTATGTCGAAGTCAACTATCAGCTAAAAGTTCCCCAAAATGTCAATCTGGCTGATATTGAGCTGGTGAATGGGAATCTGGCCATAAAAGGCGTTAAAGGCAAACTATTTGCAGATATGGTTAACGGTAATCTGATTGCTAATGACCTCGGCAATACAACGCAAGTAAAAATGGTAAACGGCAATATAAAAATTTATGTTGCGGATACCAGTAAAATCCAATCCATACAATTAAATTCAGTCAATGGTGATATTGATTTATATTTACCGAAAACATCTGGTATGTTACTTAAAGCGAGCACTGTTAGTGGCTCTTTAGACAATGACTTCGATATAGAAATTATCAAGAATCGCTATATTGGTGAAAAAATGCGAGGCACGACTGGCGATGCATCAATGGCAGTGAATTTAGAAAATGTGAACGGACATATTTCGGTGCATCAAAATTAATTCAGGTGAAAACCACATATCTCGGCAAATTAAACTGAATGGATATTCAGCTGGTTTGCCCTACAAACTAACTCAATTAAAGTTTATAACTAACCCGAAATTTTTTATGTTTTTAATTTGACCAAAACAATAAATCAAAATAATTTTGCCACTTTCGAATGTCGGATTCAGGATTATCCGACAATTCGATACCGACCAGATATTTTTGTCTTTCATTTTTATCCTGCCAGGTTTCGAGCCAGCGCCCTCGCCCTACTAACACATACTCTTGGCGCGTTACATGAATATTAATCACCAGTTCAATATCTTTATTCAGCGGCAAGGCATAATCAGCGTATACTTTTAATCCTGTTGGTGAAATATCTTGTGAGTGACAATCAAGTACGATGGGGACATTAAATTTTTCATCATCTAGTAGATCGACAGTAATACACTCACGTTTGCGATAGCGTTGGTGTAATCTTCGTTCCTCGTTCATGGAATATCTCAAATAGTTTTATATCAATGATTAAGAGACCAAACGAATTATAGATGATCTTAAAATATTTAAGAACCGTCAATTTCAAAATGAAATTTATAAGAATTTTTTTAGTAGAATTTTTTATTTCTACGTTCAAATAATAGCAAACTTCAATAAAATCTAAGGAAGATAACTTGATCGGCTATCAAATAATAGCGAATTTGGTACTTGCTTAATTTTTCGATTCAACCAGCGATGTAACCCGGTCGTCGCCACATAAGCAAAACAAGGGAGCTGTATTTTATTTAACACTTCTGACATTTTATCTTGTTCGTTAATCCAAAACCCTTTCAATTTAATCACCAACACAATACAAGGGGTGTCTGGATAATCAGGCGTAATTTTTTCTGCACACCATACTTTACCAATATTTGATATCTCCCCCAACTGCTGAGTAATTTTTCGTTTGAGTTTTTTATCCAGTTTAAGTTCAATTAACACTGACTTTCGATTAACTTCGCCAAGCTTATTTTCCATTGCTTGTTGTTGCTGGCAAACTTCTGCATATAAAGCTTCATACTCAGTGGCTTTTGCCACATTTTGATGGTAATGAAAATAGTTATACAATGTTTCTGCGAGCTCTGCTTTCATCGATAGGTTAACAAGCATCGCTTTTCTTAAGTACTTTTCTCCACTATCATCATTTTGATTGAGCAAAATAAATCCTAATCCATAATTTGCTGTCGGATGATCTCGATCAATTTTCAAAGCCTGCCGATAATAAACAATCGCGTTTTCAGCAGAGTGAAGCGCCTCTACCGCTTGCGCATATTTAACAATCTCATCAACTTCAATTTCATTTGAATTAACTTTATGCTCAAACTTTAACAAATTATTGCGGGCTTGCTGGTAATAATCATACATTTCCTGCCAATGCTCTTTAGCAAGTTCACGCCATTGCTGATTAAAAATATTAACAAGTTTAGAATATTGTGAAGATAAATAAACTTCACTAGCGCTTTGTTGTTTTAAGATTAATTGCTTTTTAGATTGTAAAGCACTCAGTCGATCAGACAAACAGGGATGGGTATCTTGAGTATCAGTTTTTATCTCAAGCGCCTTGGCCACCATTTGCTCAACATCATCTTGTTTTACCTGATTAATTGTTTTGTTTAAATCAAAATACACATCCTCAGGAGGAATCGCAGTTACTTTGGCTTTATCCCAAACAGATTGCCAAAAATCCTGTTCGACCAACTGACCAAAAGCATGTACTCGAATAAGCGCACTAGCCGCAACGTTACCACAGGTCACTCTTGCGGCATCTGAATCGGCTTCATACTCATTTTGACGTGCCAACACAAAAGTATAATTATCGAAAAAAGGCGCATACCAATTAAAAAAGCGAATAAAAATATTTGTCACAAAGGAGCGTTTTTTCTCTAGTGAAACCAAAAGTTGAAACCAGGTCATACGCACACGATAGACCCAATTGCTAAATCTTGTGTGGCGGTTTGAAATATGTCCAAGTTCGTGAGCGAGCACCGAATTAAATTCTTCTGGTGACAAAAGTTGCATTAATGGCAAACCGATTACCAAATAATTAATACGCCATCCAAGCAAACCCAACTTTGGAATAGTGACGACAGCGGCATTCATTTCGTCATTTAAAATGACATGATGTATCTTTTGCGTACCGAGACGATCTTTTATTTCGTCAATTGTAGAAAATAATTCGGGCAATTCACTGGCTGTTAATTCAACCCCTTGAGGCTTTTCTATTTTGACCAACAGCGCTTTAAAAATATAAAACGCTATAACCAGCGGCAACCAAAAAAACTTGGCAAGCAATTTTAAAACGACAATATTTTTAGTGAACAGTGCGAATGCAAAAATACCGATGCCCAATCCAATTACCAGCACCAGCATCGAAAGAATAAATAAAAACCCAACCATCGAGAGTGCGAGCACTTTAAACTTATACCAGGCTGGATAAGTCTGTGACTGTTTTTCAAGGAACTTTATCAAAGAACCGTATCTATCCGCGTTCATTGTAAATGCCCCCTAAAGTACTAATCTAAATTTTTATTATTTTAAGAGATTATGATCGAATCTCAATCAACAATCAATGATAATGTTAATGGCTTTAGCCAACCAGCAAAACAATTTTAAGTATTCACCATTTTGTATCAATAAAAAATCAACAAAATAAGGTTTAGTTTTTAATTTTGCGAATCAATTGGCAAGAAAATAGTAATAAACAAATCATAAAAGTATTGAATAAAAACATATCGATTAACTATCGGAAACTTTAAATAAATGAATAATTTCGCCGATAAACTCACCTAAAGTTTGTGTCATTAAAACAAAATCAGCATCAAACTTAACCATTTCATCTTCACCATCAACATGATCATTTTCTGCCAATAACTCATCCATAAATTTAATATTTTTAATTTGTAAATCAGGTTGAATAACGGCTTTTAATAAGCCTTTGTAACGTATACCTAATTTATTTACCCAATAGCCATCCGCTAATAAATCTCCCAACACCCCATTTTCTGATTCGTTATCTTTAAATTTGGCAACCCGTTCATCTTGCGGATCTTTTAATTCATAATCTCCCGTCAATTCCCAACCATCAGGTAATCCTTCTTCGAGCCAATGATTGAGAATAAGTGCTGGATTTTCTTCGCTGACTAATTTAATTGCTCCAAATGAACCAATCGTTTCAACCAGCAATTCAAAAAACTTATCCGCTACCGAAGCACTCCCGGCATTTAAAACTAAATAATTTCGTTTTATATCAATGTAAGCCCAGATATGTGTTGATCTTACAAATGCTTTAGGCAACATCTGGCTGATAATATCTTCTTTGATAGATTGCTTTTCTTTCGAATAAACCTTACGTCCCATAGATTCACCGACCGCTTTAACTTTTTCTTCCACCGCTTCTTTCACTGCACTTGCTGGTATGACCTTTTGTTCACGCCGCATACAAATCAACACAGCACCGCCACCGGCATGAATTAAATAGTCACGCTCACGATGAATGGGTGAAATCCAGCCAACACTTTCTTCCGCCTGTCGACCACAAGGTTGAAAACGCTTATCGTCTAATTTTTCTGCTAATTCATCAGCGCTTAATTCAAAAGATTTTGATAAACGATAAAGGTGTAAATTTCGAAACCACATACGAAGCTATCAACCTGTAAATAAATATTTTTAACAAAGGTCGGCTATTATCTACAAAACAGCCCAATAAGCCAAAATAAATTTATGTAAATTGCGACTTATCACAAACCAGGTACAGGTTAAAGTAAACAACAAGAAACGGTTTTGACGCTTGCCAAGAGCGTCTCATTTTCACAAAATTCAATGGAATATCATGCGCTTGTCATATCTAAAGATCAGTCTTAAAGGTATCAATATTCATTCTCGACAATTAATAGATTCAGCTTACAGTTGTCACTCGTGGGTCATCAAAAGGTCATTTTTTAGTCACACTGATTAACGATAATTCTATTGATAGTGAGTAATTATGATTGATTTGCATGAAGTCTCAATAATTTGGCAGTGAGTAACTTATGGGCATGTTAAAAGCACAATTTCAGCAGCTCGATAATAATGCATTTTTATGGGTGCAACAGAAAGTTTGCCACAGTCAACATTTGCCACTCTCCAAATTTATTTCATTCACTGGCGATGGCTGGTTTTATTTGATGATTGCTGCGGGTGCATTGCTCCATGACGCAGAAAATAATCAGGATTTTATCTATTCCTCAATCGTCGCTTATGCAATCGAATTACAACTGTATTTTTTATTAAAACATAAATTTAAAAGAAATCGCCCACAAGCATTTTTTAGTACTTTTAAGGCGAGAATTAAGCCTTCTGATCAGTTTAGTTTTCCATCAGGTCATACGGCAGCCGCTTTTGTTATGGCAACCCAGTTAATTATTTATTTTCCGGTGTTTGGTATCTTGGCAATTTGTTGGGCGCTGAGTATTGGTTTATCGCGAGTACTGCTAGGAGTACACTTTCCTGGTGATATTTTAGCGGGCATGTCTTTAGGTATTCTATCTGCTTTACTGGCAGGCGAAATTTACTATTTGATTTAATAATTTTGTATTTTTAATTGATTAACCAATCTCTCAGTTAAACTTGACCTATGAAAATATTATACGGCGTACAGGCAACCGGAAATGGACACACCACTCGAGCCAGAATGATGGCCGAGGCATTTCAGCAATTAAATATTGAAGTGGATTGGGTATTTTCGGGGCGAGATAAAAAAGACATGTTTGATATGGAAATATTTGAAGACTATCAATTATTTCCAGGATTAACACTAGCGATTGACAATGGAAGCCTTAACTATTTTAAAACTGCTTTTAAAAATAATATTGCTCAGTTTATTCGCGATGTTTACCATTTTGATACTCATCGCTATGATCTTATTATTAATGACTTCGAACCTATCACTGCCTGGTCGGCCAAGCGTCAAGGCCGTAAGGTAATTGGACTGTCTCATCAAAACTCATTTTCTGCCAATATTCCACGAGCAGGTTCTAATCTGTTAGCAGAAACCATACTAAAATACTTTGCACCAACCACCACAGGGATCGGCTTACACTGGGACCATTTCGATGATAATGTACTACCACCAATAATTGCCCCATATACCGAGAAAACACGATTAAGCGAGCATCATATTCAAGTGTATTACCCATTTTGCGCAGCAGAAAAATTAATTGACTGGTTCGCTCCTTTTAAAAATTATCAGTTCCATATTTTTCATGGTGAAAATACCGATACCGGATACGAACATATTAAGTTGTATCACTTTTCTCGAAAAAACTTTCAAAAATTACAAACTCAATGTGCGGGAGTTATTACCGCCGCAGGCTTTGCACTTTGTAGTGAAGCATTACAAATTGGACAAAAACTGCTATTAATTCCATTAGCTCGACAAATGGAACAATTATCAAATGCACTCGCACTAAAGCAAATGCAGCGTGCAACCCTAATTAATCAATTTTCCAATCAGGAATTAGAAAAATGGCTACAGCAACCTATACATCAACCTGTGAATTACCCAAACGTCGCCTTAGAAGTGGCGAAATGGTTAGTCAATTCAGAAAAAGAGTCACTAAAAAACTTAAGCAAAAGACTTTGGCAAGAAACCAAAGCATCTGTCGATAACACCTCAGCAGTGCTTCCATTTACAGCAAATCATGCTTTAAAAATGTCAGGAGAAAATGTAAATTAAATCTAATACTCTTTGTTTATTAACATAAAACAATAATCAACAGTAAATAATAACTAAACTGGCTAACCCTAAAGCTTATCAAATCAAGTTGTTATTTAAACCCTTTAAATAGCAACTTAGCGAGAATTCTCACTTATTTTCCAGTATGCTCAATAGACTGTGCGCTAAAAATTGACCTCAATCATCAAGGGGAAAGCCATGCAATCAATATCACCACTGGAGTATTTAGATTCATTACTGGTTGACTATTCAATCATTCCACACTCTACCACTTTTACCTCTCAAGAAACGGCTAAGTCGGTACATATTAAAGGCAGCAATCTGGGTAAAGTGACCGTACTTGGCAATGACTTTTCACTATTTATGGTTGTTATTCCAGCTAATCATCGACTAATGCTCAATCGCCTTGCCAGAATGTTAAACCGCACGAACCTTGCCATTATTCCCGAAGCTGAATTTGCTGGGAAGTTTCCAGAATGTGAACCGGGAGCGATGCCTCCTTTTGGTCGTTTATATGGTATGGATGTTTACGTTGCTAAAGAGCTGGTGCAGCTAAACACCATTGTATTTAATGGTGGCACACATAATTTACTGATAAAAATAAACACCTTTGATTTTATAGATCTTTCTAATGCGAGTATTATTTCAGATGGCTATATCAATATAGAAAGTTTTGCTCATGACACCAAACGAGTTTATCAAGCACCCTGGGTTTGACGACGAAAATAAATAATAACGACCTTGTTAAGCACCTTGCCGTTTAACCAAAAGCATTTTAAAGGCACAACGATAAGTGAATGACACTTCATCAAATTAAAATAGCGCCTTACCTCGCTCCAGCAAATGCTGAACCGCAGGATGTTTGACTTTTCGTTCGGGCGAAATCAAATAAAAACTTTCGGTAATTTCTCGAGTCTCTCCAATAACGGCCACATTATATTGTTTAAGTAAGTGAGCAGTAATAATCGATGGCGCACAAAACACGCCATAGCCCGCTTGGGCAAAGTATTTGGCCAACGCAGAATCATCAAACTCACCAATAATAACCGGGTTAATATTCATTTCTTTAAACCATGAAAGCAAACTCATTTTTTGATTGGTTCCTTCTCCAGCAATAAAAAAGGCCTGACCATTTAGCGATTCAGGAAAAGAAGTTTTTAATTTTCGAGCCAGCTTTTTATCTGCAAAAAAGGTAACACCACAACGCCCCAGCAGGTGGTTATAAGCTTTTAATGGTGCTCCCGCAGGCAGCGGGGTATCGCTAAAAATGGCATCCAATTTATTTGTCGCCAAATCTGCTAATAAAATTTCCAACCGGGTTTCTTTACAGATTAACTTGATAGTTTGTTCCATCGTATAAATTTCTTTCAAAAAATTAAACGAAAGCACTTTTGCCACAACATCAGTGACGCCAATAGAGAATCGATAAGTAAAGTCCAGCGAATGGTTATTTAACGTATTCACCAGCTCATCACCTAGGTTAAAGATTTCATCAGCATAACTGTAAGTGACATGACCAATATCATTTAAAACTAACCGTTTACCTTTTCTCTCAAACAGCAAAGTGCCAAGTCGCTCTTCCAAACGGGTCAGTTGCGCACTTAGCGTTTGCGGCGTGATATGTAAAATATCTGAAGCACGGGCAATACTGCCTGTTTTGGCGATAGTATAAAAATACAATAAATGGTGATAATTAAGCTTTGACATTGATTTATCCATTTTTGTTAAGTTGATAAGCCAATACATTGGTTTATGTACCGTTTTTTCTCAATGCTTTTATTCAATCATTAATAAACAAAAACATTGGCTGTATACAGCCTAGGCAACAAGTTATTACACTATTCAATTATAAGCATTGAAAAAAACAATACGCTTTCAAAAAAACCATAGACTTTGACAAAAGGAACTCGCTACTCACGCAAGATATGTATTTTGTAACGAAAGAGTAATCAAAGCACTTGGTAAAAGCCTTTGCCAGCACTCATCTTATAGTCAGAAAATCCTCTTATCAACTTTTTTCGAATATAATCTAAGATTAATACGACTTTATCAGATTAAAGATTTCGCGTATAAATAACTTCACCATTAATAACAGGACCTAATATTCCTATATGAGTTTAACGCTTCGTTGGAAACAATTTATTAATAATGATGCAAGTTCCGGAATCATTCTGGTGTTGTCTGCTTTATTGGCACTAGTGTTAGCCAACACGTCGATGATTTCGGCTTATTACTATTTTTTAGAAATTCCCGTCGCCATTAAAATTGGTAATTTTGAAATCGCCAAACCTTTAGTATTATGGATTAACGATGGTTTAATGGCGTTGTTCTTTTTTGTAGTCGGGTTAGAAATCAAGCGGGAAATTTTTTATGGTCAACTGTCAGATAAAGAGCAAATTGTCCTTCCTTTTGTTGCGGCCATTGCAGGTATTGTATTTCCCGCACTAATTTACACCGCGCTCAACTACGATGACCCAATCGCAATTAATGGCTGGGCAATTCCGTCAGCAACTGATATTGCTTTTGCACTAGGCATATTTATTTTATTCGGAAAACACTTACCTGCCAGTCTCAAACTCTTCTTACTGTCAGTTGCAATCATTGATGATATTGGCGCAGTGATTATTATCGCGTTGTTTTACTCTCAAGATTTGTCAACCTTATCATTGATAGTTGCTGCTGTGGGTTTAGTGGTCATGTTTATTCTTAATCGCAGCAAAGTCACCAGTCAGATACCATATATTATAGTCGCCTTTATCGTTTGGGCTGCAGTATTAAAGTCAGGTGTACATGCAACATTAGCCGGTTTTGCGGTTGCCTGGTTTATTCCCATGCGCAAAGATGAATCACAATCCATGTCGCATCACATGGAACATAAACTCCACCCCTGGATTGGCTTTTTTGTTCTTCCATTATTTGCCTTTGCCAACGCAGGTGTCACACTGGTTAGTACTGGCGACACAAAACTAATTACTCCAATATCACTGGGCATTATTGGTGGCTTATTTATTGGTAAGCAAATTGGTATATTTTCAGCCTGCTGGCTGGCGGTAAAACTCAAACTTTGTCAGCTGCCGCAATCCGTTACTTGGACGCAGCTTTACGGTGTCAGTTTACTATGTGGTATTGGTTTCACCATGAGTTTATTTATTGGCTCATTAGCCTTTGAAGATCAGGGATTAGCCTATCAGACACAGGTAAAAATCGGCGTACTCATTGGATCATTACTCTCGGCTGTAGTCGGAACTTTACTGATACGGCAAACTGGCAAAAAATCAGTGACATCAAATAGTAATGGGCAATCAAATAATCATGCAAGTAAAACTCAGACATTACAAAATCAGAATTAAATTAAGGCATGAATCTCGATTGAATTTGATTTTAACTCAGAACTATCGATTAGAATCGATTAGAAATGATGAGCGTCGACAGTAAAGCACTTATTTGACTGTAATGATAGGTGTCACTAGTGAATATTAAATGAATAACGTTAAGTAATCAGCTTGTGGCAGAAATATTGATTAAATAAACATATCGACCATTTAAACCTATTGATTGCATAAAATTTGTACTTAAGTAATAGAATAATTTTTAATCTTCACAAAAAAAGACTATGTTTAAATTAGAAGGGTTTCCAGTCCTGATAATTGATGAGTTGGGCAACACAGGAAGTCGCTCAACTCATTTTTTTGTGTACCTTTATTACGCCACCTAACTAACTCGTTTTGTCAACCAACGCCATTTTTAAGTTAATCACATTTTAAAAAAAATTATTTAACTGATGATTGGTTATAAACCAGCAACTTAACCGGTTGATCTTGAGTAATCCACAAAAATGCATTTTGTTTAAAACTATAAGCCAGTTGATATGCCTGTTGTCTTTCGACACCAAAAACCAACCAACTCAGTTCTTTTGGCCATAAATTATTTTCACACCCGCCATATCCAGGCAAAAATGACCACAACTGTTGCTGTAGTTTCGCTTTTAAAAGCTGGTGTTGCTGTAAATTAATATCCAGCGGCAGTTGCTGACTTGCCGGATTAAAAGCCGTAATAAAAATAGCGTGTTGGGTTTGGTAAAGCTTGAGTAACTTTGCTAAAACTTCACTATTTTGATTAACCTTAAAGTGATAGGCTATATGTCCAATTCGCACAACATATTGCGCTAATTGGTATGCTTGAATCAGTTGCTGTTCCATTCCATAACTATAAACGTTACTATCCAAAAACTGATCGGGCACTTGTTCGCATTTTGCAATTGAGCGTGAATGCTAATCCGCTGAATTTTGGATATCGCCAAATCTGAAGTCAGACCTTGCTTGTTTTGAAATTGCTTGTTTAGATTTTGCTTAAATTGAACTTGCTTATATTAAATCGGCTTAAATAGCATTTTATCAGGCAGTATAGCAGCCTGTCAGATAATATTTAGCCTTAACCAAAATATCTCAATTAATCAGCAATATAAAGTGGCTTGAGCTATCATTATAAAAAGAAAATCAGGAGAAAAATAGTATGAACCAAACGGTCACCGCACCAAATCGACCGGATAACACGCTCTCTTCATCCGATGAGTTCATGGGTCATCCAAAGGGCCTATTTGTTTGCTTTTTCACCGAAATGTGGGAAAGATTTTCCTTCTACGGGATGAAAGCACTGCTACTCCTGTATCTTATCAAATATCACTTATTTACTGATGAACACGGCTACAACCTGCTCGGCGCATACGGTGCGCTAGTCTATGCCATTCCGGTTATTGGTGGATTACTCGCGGATCGTTATCTTGGCATGCGTAAGGCTGTAATATTTGGTGCAGTTTTACTGGTTCTAGGTCATATAGGTATGGCATTTGAAGGCCATCAAGCGACTATGGTTAACGGTGTGGCCGAACGTGACGAATTTGCATTGCAAATTTTCTATTTTTCACTGGCACTAATCATTATGGGGGTCGGCTTTTTAAAGCCAAGTATTTCTACCATTGTTGGCAAACTTTATCCCGATAATGATCCACGCAGAGATTCTGGATTTACCATTTTTTATGCCGGTATCAATCTAGGTGCGACATTAGCGCCACTGATATGTGCCTATCTTGGTGAAACTTATGGTTGGGGCTGGGGGTTTGGTCTGGCAGGAGTTGGTATGGTCGGCGGATTGCTGGTATTCATATTTGGACAAAAACACCTGCAAGGTCATGGCGAGCCACCTTGTGAAAAGAAATTACGTGCGAAAAAAGCAGGGCTCTCTATCGAACACTGGATATATCTGGGTGCCTGCGGAGGATTATTCATTATTTGGGGACTCGTGCAAACACACTCAGTTGTTGTTTCACTCATCAGTCTACTCCCGTCCGTCAGTCCGGTAATCTGGGTGCTACATTCCATTGCGCTTGTTTTATTTGGCGGTATTTTCTGGTTTTTATTTACCCAGTGTGATCGTATCGAACGCCAGCAAATGACTGTCTTACTACTGTTTATTCTTGCAGGATTGTTATTTTTTGGCTTGTATGAACAAACCTATAGTAGCTGGGTTGCATTTTCTGATCGAGTTATGGACCGCCATATGTTTGGCTTTGAATGGGGCGCAGGTCAGTTAACCTTTATGGGTGCATTTTTCATTCTGGTACTGACACCTTTTTATGCCTGGCTTTGGCCGACTTTATCTCGCATTAATATGAATCCAAGTAAACCTTTAAAAATGGTTTTTGGCTTATGTTTTGCTGGCCTGTCATTTTTAGTTCTTGTGTGGGCAACACAAAATCCGAATGAACAAGGATTAGTCAGTATCTGGTATTTAGTACTCGCCTATTTCGTTCTCGAACTGGGTGAACTCTGCCTGTCACCCATATGTTTATCAGCAGTGACTCAATTATCGGTTAAACGAGTAATGGGCGTCATGATGGGCGCCTGGTTTTTAGGAACTTCCTATGCTGAAATTCTCGCAGCAGAACTGAGTAAATTATCGGCCATAAACACTCATGGTGGAACGGTAAGTAATGTTGCTGAAGCATTAAGCAAATACCAAGACTTGTTCATCCTCTCTGCTGAACTGGGTTTTGGGGCAGCAATTGTTTACTTTTTCTTAAGTCCATTCTTAAAACGAATGATGCACGGCGTTAATTAGTTACAAAGCTGATAATTCCAACCGGCGTATGTCAGTCAATCACTATTGAGTGACATACGCAATATTCATTTTGTTAATTCTTACGAATTAAACCATTTATCTTCATTTCAACTCACTTATCAACACTTATCACCTTTGCTACTTTTACAGAGAGTACTTCATAACCAATCAATCGATATCACGAAAATCTAATTTTGAAAATAGTAACCAGTCGCCACTTTCTTTAACCAAGTCTGATTTTCTCAATTTACTTTTCAGGGTGAATTTGCCATGCTTTGCAAAATGAAAGTCTATTCTCAATATTAATTTATCTCTCAGTGAGTTAAAAATAGGCTATGATTAAGCTAGGATTATAGGGAATTGAAAATTCCTTAACCTAAAAATATTTTAACCTTTAACTCAATCCTAAATATTTCATGCGACAACTACTGCTTTATATTTTTTGTATTTGCTACGTTAATGTCGCGTCTGCATCGGTAGAAAAAGCTACGTTATATGGTGTGCCTGAAGCATTCTATCTAAAATGGGAAAGCATTGTTCAAAAATCTACCGCCGATCCGAAACAGTCCTTAGTTGAATTTAATGAAGAAAAAGCACGAACAACGCTCACAGATAAGAATAAAGCAATGTTTGTCGAAATGGTTTACATATCAATTCTCGTGAATCAAGATCATTCCAATCAGGCAATTCAGCGTATTCAAGCGGCCTTACAAAAAGCAACTGAACTTGAACATGTTATTTATAAAGCGGCACTGCTTTCCCTTAAGGCGACTATACTTAAAAATGCTCATCAATATGATCAAGCGTTAATCGATATTGAGCAAGCACTAGCCATTCATCTTTTGCTAAATTATGCTCGAGCAATCGGACAAGATTATTTAACCAAAGGTCACATATTACTCAGTCAGAAAAAGCTAGAACCCGCATTTCTCAGTTTCTTAAATGCTTACAACATGCTTAAAAATGATACCAATTCATCTTTAATCTCATCCACACTTTTAGCTATTGCGGCCGTTTATGATTTAACTGGAGAGCACCATAAAAGCATTGAATATTATCTTGAGTCATTGGCATATATCGATAAAAAAAACCAACCGTTTCATCTTTCAATTACTTATTACAATATTGCTTTAGCTTACGGAAAACTCAAGCAGTATGAAAAAAAACATCAGTATTTGCTCGATGCATTAGCACTCTCGAAACAACTTCAAGATGAATTAGGTATCGCTTATGCAGAAGTCGAAATAGCCGATATTCATATATTCAAACAGGACTATTTATCCGCCATTAAATATGCAGAAAATGCACTCAAAATATTTGAGAAAAATCGAGATTCCAGAATGGTGGGATTGACTCAACTGGTACTGTCTTCAGCATTAATTCATCATAAAAATATTGAGCAAGCAAGCGTTCATTTAGAAAAAGCGCAAACAATATTTAAAGAATCTCCAGAACTTAATGAAGAACTTAAGTTATTAGAGGTCACCGCTCAATTGGCACAAGCAAAGGGAAAATTTGAAGAAGCGCTATTAACAACACAACAGTTTATGGCTGTTAAAGAAAAGCAGTTTCTGCAAAACCAGCTCAATACGTTAAATTTACTTAAGGTTCAGTTCGATCTGCAATCAAAAGAAGCTCAAAACAAGTTACTTGCTCAAAAAAATGTAATGCAAGGTATTATTTTAGATAATGAACGCCAACAAAAAAATATCTGGCTGGTACTAAGTATTTTATCAATTGTCTCAATTATTTGCATTGGTTATATGTTATTTAAGCAAATACAAATTAAAAAACGGTTCAGGCGATTGGCCATGACAGATGAACTGACTAAAGCTCCCAATCGGCGTAGCATACTGGCTTTTACCAAAATGCTGTTAAAACATCCCGATAGGGTTAACAATATTTTTGTTGCAATTATTGACCTGGATTATTTTAAAAAGATCAATGATATTTATGGACATGATGTTGGTGATAAAGTTCTCAAGGCATTTTATCAGGCAGCAAGTCATTCAATCAATGTTGGCGATCGTGTGGGTCGTCTGGGCGGTGAAGAATGGTTACTGACATTAGTCGATCTAAACGAAGACAGCATTCAACCGATATTTGAACGCATTACGAATGTATTAAATAAAATAATACAAAAACAAATTCAAATGGAAAAACCTATCACTTTTTCAATGGGCATTGTCAACACAAAGGCCTTTTCATCTCTGGAAGATATTCTTAAGCAAGCAGATAAAAACCTTTATCAGGCTAAAGCTAACGGCAGACATCAATGGGTAATTTCTCATTAACCAGATATCTTATTAGGTGATGATGATTGAGTCTGCTTTGACTTGATTTAAATTTTACACCTTCATCAATTAATACAATGATCAGATTGCTCTCAGTGCTTGACTTTAAGCTTTTCAATTTTATCTAGAAAAAACTGTACATCTGCATCTTGATCTTGATTGCTTTGCGCTTGAGCAATTTGAAGCTGAGTAATATAAAGTGCCTGTCGATAAGCCGCCTTGGCTTTAGTAAAGCTTTGTTGCAATTCATAGACTTTCGCCAATGCTGACCAATATTCAATATTGTCTGGCTCATTTTCTAACGCAGTGATATAAACTTTCTCCGCTCGATGATAAATTTTATTTTGTATAAAAAACTCACCAAAGAGTTCAAACCATGCATTGACTTGATATTCCCCCACTCGCTTTTCAAAATATTGAAATTCTATCCAGTCGTTTTCTTGAGCCGCATGGCGGAATAAACTAAATAAAGTCTGCTCGCTTAGTTGAGGCGACACTTGATATCGCTCAGCCCGTTTTCGATAGTAAGCAATCACCGCTTCAACTCCACCAAATTGCCGCACATCGGCCAAAGAATAAAAGGTTAAATCAGGGTGGTCAGAAAAAAACCATTCAAGTCCATGAGTCAAACTTTCCAGCGGCGTTGTATGATGATCATAACGTGGTGAAAACCGGTCAAAATATTGATACTTCCACTTAACGCCCTTGTCAGCAAAATGCTCAAATAAGGCAACCAGTTTTTGATGACTGGTAATGGCATGGGTTTCCATTTTTCCTAATGATAAATAAAAGGCGTGATTTGAATGATTAAGTTTTTCAAACGTTTGTCTTGTATTTTCAAGAATATCAGGCGTAAGCGTATTGGCACTTGCTAAAAAATAAGCATCAAAAAGATTGGGATTAACAGTAAACAGATGCATGCCAAAGCCTGCCGCAAATTGCCAGCCAAAATAAAGTCTGCGCAAATTAACCGGAAAGTTTTGCTCAACATAAGGAATGATTTGTTGAGTCAACAAATCAGTCATTGCGGCGGCATTTGAAAATAAATATTCGCTACGACGATCTTTAATAGCAAGCTGCCGAGTATTAATTCCCACCACAATAAACTCAGGGCTAATATTAACCTTGCTGATTCCCTGGGTTAATGCATGCTGATAACCAATGGCATGAAACATATAGTGCTGTCCATCCATAACATATAATACAGGGTAATGTTTATCTGTTGTTCTGTTTGTCTCAGCAGTCAGGCTGGAAGGAAGATAAATATTAAGCGAAATATTCTCATTAATCGCATAATTAACTATTGAAAATGTAGGCTGCATTTGTACATCGGCAGTATTAAAATGTCGATTATCAGAAATCAAACAACCATTAAGCATCACTATAGCTACCATTATTAACAGCACTAACTGCATAGATAACTCTTTTATTGAAAGTCGCTTAACCAATGAGCAGTTCGAACAGAGAATACCATTCAAGCATATCAGCGCTGAATATTTCAACTCATTGACTAGCGGTAAATTGATAAAGGTTGAGCATAGTATTGACCAGAATTAAAGGTCAATACTACGAATGCGGAATATCTTTTGTAGAAAAGATAAAAATAACTGAATGCGCAATTATCTTCTGTTAATTATATCAAGCAGGTTAAAAAATCGATATTCAAATTAACTCTATCATTTGCTCGATAATTTATCCTTCAAACTTTGTTAGAAAACTATCGGGGACATTCACATTTTTTCGCCCTACTATCGCGAAATAATATAATGGCTCTCCATCAACAGAAAGACGGTGTTTATAACGTTCAATATGATAAACTTCTAAATATTCAGAAAATATTAGTTCCCGTATCATTTTAGAAAAACCTGATTCATCAGAATTATCGAAAAAGGTTTCTTTAATATTAAATGCAATCCACCCTTGATTTTTAATCATATTAAAAGCTTCAATAAATGCTTTCGTTGGAATATCACCAAAGCCTAATGCAGCGACAGTGACCATGCAGTCACACTGCCACGAAGCAATTTCTTCTTTTTGTTCATCATATAACTGGGTAAAGTCGGCCACGTAATAAGCATCATAAACTTCAGGACGATCACGAATAGTTGCATTAAAGGCTTCAGGAATAATATCCACGCCTACTAAGCGCGAAACACCATGCTTTTTTAATTCTTCTCCCATCATTCCGTTGCCAGCCCCAAAATCAAGCACTCTCAACTCGGAAAATTGTTCTCTGGACTGTAAAACCGATGATGCCAGAATATCTGCCACTTTAGCTGGCGAAACACATTTTAAACGATCATAAAATAACTGTTCATACAATCCTTGAACTTCATAAATTTTATCATAATCATGAAAGCGTAATTTTTGAGGAACTTCATTTTCATGCAAATAAAAATAAGCCTCATCTTGATTAAGTCCTTCTACCCCGGATTTAGGAAATTGTATTCTGTGTCGTTTAAACATGTTACTCCCACTTTATCTATTTAAAGTAATATGACTAATCATTGCTATCAGACATTGTAACCACTGATTAAGCAGCACGCAGAAATCAATACAATGAATTAAAAATGTATTTCAACTGCGAATAGCAGTATTAAATCTAATTATTTTGATGGATTAACTAATTTTTAAGCTGTATTAATTAATGATTAATATTAGAAATTGATTAATATTTAAAGTTAGTAATTGCTTTAAATCTTTGAACATTATCAATGCTGAAATCGAACAGTACATCATGCAAATATTTTCACTCGGGTCGATGCCCTTCAAACTTAAACCAAGTGATTAATATTGAATCCTATTCAAATCGTTTTTAAGTTACATTAAGATATATCATAGACAAAAAATATCATGCACAAAAATATATAATGTATAAATGAAAGAAAATAATATTAAGTAATGTATTTTACTTATTATTTCTTAATAACAAATAACCAATGTCATTTTCAGTAGTCTAACCGATAGTGTGAGATAATTAAACTACTGTTATAGGATATTCTCACCTATTTGTCTTTTTATTGCGTGAAATCAATTGCTTTATGTCACATAAAAGATCATTTCATTGAATAATCATTGTCTATTATCTCAATAATTATTCACTATACGCTTTATATAAATCGTAATAATGACAAGACAATTTATTGATTTTCTCATCTTAAAATCTAAAATTGATTCATAATTGGTAACATTTATCGCAAATAAACCAATGACAACAATAGAACATTGTCGTTAAATGAATCTATTGACTGTTCACTTGAAGTTAATTTTTTGTCTGGCCAGTAAAAAAGTGTTTACTCGGCATCTTTAAACTTAGATATCAATCGCTTTATCGAGAGTGGGCTGTGGAAAATAAAAAATTTCAATACACTGTAAAATGGTCTAAACGACATTGATAAATAATCAATATGTTTTGTTAACAGCATATTCATTTGAAAGTTAGGCTTTTATTAACTAAACATTGAATAGTTATAAATAATAATTAAACTTATGGCACTCAATCAACTCTACCAGCAACAAATCAAACAACACGCAAATGCGCCAGTAGGTCTATCACCAACATTTCAGCCTACCCACCAGTTTGATGGATATAACCCGACCTGTGGCGATGAAATCACCTTACTGCTTAAACTTGAAGAAATTAAACTAGAAGCACTTGAATTTGAAGAACTTGAATGTGCCTCCCCCCAACTTAAAATACCCAACAATAAACCAGACGCATTAGCAGTAGTCGCAAATAATCAAGCTGACCATTATCATATCAGCCAAATTGGCTTTACCGCCGATGCCTGTACAATTTGTGTCGCATCCGCCTCTTTGCTGTGTGAATTTGCAGCTAACAAGTCGCTGAAGCATTTACAAGCCATGACCGAACGCCTAAAAACAGCACTTAATGCACCAAACGAGTCAGAATTGAACAATTTGCTCACCGATACCAGTTTGTTATGTTTAGGCGGGGTTCGCCAGTATCCCAGTCGCATCAATTGCGCACTGCTCCCCTGGCAAACAATGATAGAGTCAATCACCAATGAGCAGACTCAAGCGCATAAGGATTAATCATTGAAAAATTTATTTCAAGCACTCAGCAGTTTTAATAACCAACAAGATTATATTCTGGCGGTAATTACCGACACCCAAGGCTCAACGTATCAGAAAGCCGGTGCCATGATGATTATCGATAGCAACTATAATTATTGGGGATTGCTAACCGGTGGATGCCTTGAAGCTGACTTACACTACCATTGTCAACAAGTATTTAGCCAGCAAGTCGATCAACAACTTGTCTATGATTTGCGTAGCGAAGATGATTTGGTTTGGGGAATGGGACTAGGCTGCGAAGGCGCGCTCAACTTATTGCTAAAATTTTTACCTGCGCAACATGATCATTATCATTTTTTTCACATTCTACAAAAGGTTGCTGATGGCGAAGCCTACCAAATGCAAATAAAAACGAGCGGTTCATTTCTCATACCCAACCCTACACTGCAAGAAGGTAAAAAAAACATAAGTGACAAGGAAGAGCCAAGTGATTATCAAAACGCTATCAATTTAAAGTCAGACAATATTTTCACTATCACATTTAGCAACTCGCATAAAGCGAATGTTCAACCACAACTTTTACGTCAAAACAATCAACAACTATTACAAATTCCATTAACGCCACCACATCATTTATTAATTTGTGGTGCCACACCAGATGTCACGCCTGTCACTGCAATTGCCAAGCAACTGGGTTGGAAAGTCAGCGTGATTGATCATCGCCCCAGTTATGCACAACCACAAAATTTTCCGGCAGCCCATCAGGTTAACCTGGTTAAACGCAGTCAATGGAAAAACTATGATTTAACCACGGTTGATTCAGTAGTCATTATGAGTCATCACTACGAACAAGATAAAGCTTATTTGCACCGTTTATTAAATACGCCAATACCTTATATTGGTTTATTAGGACCGGCGCAGCGCCGAGATAAACTTCTTAAAGCCTGCGCTACGAATATACATCAGCAGCAACAACGTATTTATGGCCCGGTTGGCTTACCCATTGGTGCAACCTCGCCCGAAAGTATTGCGCTGGCAATTGTTGCTGAAATTCAATCGGTTTTAAGTCAACGCTCAGCAAATCAGCCATTAAGTTTGGCATCCAGCAAGGTCATAACCTTATGAATCAATCTCTGGCGATTATTCTGATTGCGGCAGGCAATTCTTCCCGCTTGGGACATCCCAAACAACTGATTAACTTTGCCGGAAAAACCTTGTTAGAACGCAGTTGTCAGCTGGCGTTGTCATGCTCTGCGCGAGTATTCGTCATATTGGGATATGAAGCCAACAAAATGCAACCACTGATCTCTCAAGAAAATATTATGCCGGTTTTTAATACTCATTGGCAGCAAGGCATGGGAACTTCAATTGCCTGTGGGATTGAACAGGTCGTTGCGCTAACACAATTGGCTCAATCCTCACAAAAGTCTTTACTAAAAGAACAACAAACCGTAAACACAGGATCCATTAAGGGCGCAATGATTCTTCTGTGCGATCAATGGCGATTGACTCAATCAGATTTACAACACTTAATAACCACTTGGCAAAATAATCCACATAAAATTATTGCCAGTGAATATTATGAACATAAATCAAGTGAACTGATACAAGGAGCTCCGGTTATTTTTCCAGTTCAATATTTTTCGCAGCTAGCAGCACTAACACAAACGGGCGCAAGGTTTTTATTAAAGAAAAATCCGCAAGATGTCATCGCAGTACCTATTGAAAATGCAGCATTTGACATCGACTTAGCCGAAGATTTTAAACAACTAAAAATTTATGAACAACAGCATTATCCAGCAATAACATAAAGCCAGAAATATAAAAACAGAATTTAGCAAACTGATATTGCCAGACATCAAAAAATTTATTAAAAAATACCAAAGAGGGTCAGCAACATGATTAAGTTCACCATCAATGGCGAAGCAAAACAGCTTGACGTCGATCCCCAAATGCCGCTGCTGTGGGTGATACGCGATATCATTCAACTCACCGGTAGCAAGTACGGCTGCGGCCAAGGACTATGCGGTGCTTGTACCGTGCATTTGGATGGCAATGCTATTCGCTCATGTACCACGCCTGTTTCCGCCGTTGCAGGTAAAAACATCACAACTATCGAAGGATTATCTGCCAACGGCGATCATCCGTTACAACAAGCCTGGCTCAATATAAAAGTCCCACAGTGTGGTTATTGTCAATCAGGACAAATCATGTCGGCTGCAGCATTATTACAACAAAACCCCAATCCATCCGATGAAGAAATTGTTAACGCTATGTCTGGCAACTTATGTCGTTGTGGCACTTATCCAAGAATAAAAGCCGCCATTCATCAGGCAGCTAAACTGGCGCGCGAGGTCAAATAAAATGAAAACCAATCACGCAATTATCGAAAATGTCAGTCGTCGTGACTTTTTAAAAAAACTTGGCATTAGTGGCGGTGCGCTGGTATTGGGCGTTCAATTTTCAGCGAACCTTGCTGCTGCCGCGATCAATCAAACCGCAGAAGGGGCTGTTTTTTCACCCGATGTATTTGTTTCTATTGCCCGTGATGGACAAGTCACCATCATTTGTCATCGTTCAGAAATGGGTCAAGGGGTACGTAGCACACTACCTTTATTAGTTGCTGATGAAATGGAAGCTGACTGGGAACGAGTGACTGTCGATCAAGCCCTTGCCGATAAAAAATATGGTAGTCAAAACACAGATGGCTCACGCAGCGTACGTAAAAACTATCAAAAATTAAAGGAAGCCGGCGCAATTGCAAAAACCATGCTGCAACAAGCGGCCGCTAAAATCTGGCAAGTTTCACCTGCTGCGGTCAAAATCAGCCACCATAAAGCGCGTTTAAAGGGCACACCACAAATACTGGATTTTGCCGATCTGGTAGAAATTGCAGCCGGTTTACCCGTTCCCGATCGAAGCCAATTAAAGCTAAAAACCGAAGCCGAACAAAAGTATATTGGCAAAGAAAATATGGATTTACTCGATGGCATGAAAATCGTTACCGGAAATACGGTGTACGGCGTAGATGTTCAATTACCCGATATGAAAATTGCCGTTATCGCCCGTCCACCAGTGGTATTTGGCCGCGTAAAATCTTTTGATGAAAAAGCAGCGCTAAGTGTCAAAGGCGTTATTCGAGTCGTTAAGCTCCCCGACCCTAATCCGCCAGCAGCTTTTAATATGCTCGGCGGTGTCGCAGTCATTGCCGATAACACCTGGGCGGCTCTGCAAGGCCGAGAAAAACTCAATATACAATGGGAATACACAGGCAAAGCCGCGGCCAATGCCAAATACGATACCCAACAACACTTCACGCAGTTTGAACAATCGCTTAAATCACCAACCCAAGTTGTCAGAAACCGTGGTGATTTTGCGCAGGCAGAGAAAGATGCGGCAAAGACTATCACTGCGCAATATAAAGTGGCGGGACTTGCCCACGCGACGATGGAACCACCGTCGGCAACCGCAAAAGTCACCGAACAAGGTCTTGAAGTATGGGCTTGTACTCAGGCCCCGCAGTCAGCACAAGGCAACATTATGCGCACCTTAGGTATACCACAAGACAAGGCTGATACCATTAAGGTGAATGTCACCTTGCTAGGTGGTGGATTTGGACGAAAATCGAAACCTGACTTTGTTGCTGAAGCGGCTTATCTGGCCAAAAATACGGGCTTAACCGTTAAAGTCATTTGGACACGGGAAGATGAAATTAAACACGGATACTATCATTCACCCAGTTTGCAAAAACTCACTGGCACATTAAATAAAAACAACCAAGTCACAGGCTGGCATCATAGTATGGTCAACCATCCAATTGGTTCAACCTTTGATCCAAATGCAAAAACCGCTGGCAGTGCCGATTTAGGACAAGGCGATATTTTATATAACATTCCGAATATCAAAATCGATTTAGGTGATACAGAAACCTTTATGCGCATTGGATGGTTACGTTCAGTGACCAATATTAATAATGCATTTGCAGCCTGTTCGTTCGCCGATGAACTAGCACATGCCGCAGGCCAAGATCCGAAAGAATTTTTATTATCATTAATTGGCCCCGACCAAATGGTCGACTTTGCTAAAGATAACTACCAATACGGCAACTATGGCGAACCAATTAATCAATATCCCGCAGATACTTCTCGCCTCAAAGGTGTAATTCGATTAGTTGCCGATAAAGCCGGTTGGGGTAAAAAATTACCCAAAGGACAGGGAATGGGGATTGCCGCACATCGCAGTTTTTTAAGCTATGTTGCAACAATTGTTGAAGTTTCCATGAAAAACGGCAAGCTCAAAATTGAAGCGATTCATAGCGCAGTCGATATTGGTAAAGCCCTTAATCCTGATCGTATTCGCTCGCAAATGGAAGGCGCAGCCATATTTGCCAGCAGTTTAGCGCTTTATGGTGAAATTACCGCTAAACAGGGCGTAATTGAGCAGAGTAATTTTCACGATTATCCGATTGCCAGAATGTCAGACATACCTGAAATACATACTTATATTGTGAAAAGTGACGCTCTGCCAACCGGTATTGGAGAACCCGGCGTACCGCCATTCTCACCCGCGTTATGCAATGCCATATTTGCTGCAAGCGGGCAACGATATCGTGATTTACCCTTAAAGCAATTTAATATTATCTAGAATCGTCAGAATATATAACTACAAGCTATTTGGTTATCCTTACGAACTTCGGTAACCTCAGCCGAGTCTGGTGAATAAGCCAGACCTGCGTTTGAGATTTTTAATATTGATTTGCACTGGTAAATACAAGCTAATTAAATTAATTTAAGCGCGAGTAGCGGTTAAGTGCTCTCATTGAAAAAACTCGTTTTTATTCATAGTTATTACTGCTTAATGTTGAGCAATCAACAAAATCAATCAAGGTAATCAAATTTATCATTATTTGATTTAATCATAACCCGATTGGTGATGTTGAATGATATAATTTTACCGCTGATGACAGTCGTCATTTAACTGTCAAGATTATTGAATAGAATGAATAAATCATTCATCGGGAAACATTTTTTGTTACATGGTTGTTTTATTTACACTGGACTAACCAGCGTAAATTTTAAAATCATTTAACCAGATTAATTTTAACACACGATACAAAGCCTAATGACACAAGTAATTTGCACCATGATTATTATTGGCACCATTACCGGTACCACGACAATTATTAGTCGCATGGTCATAGGCTGATGTAAATAAGAAATAATCCGCAAAAGCCCGTGACTCTAACAAGACTCACGGGCTTTTTTTTAGCTGAGAGAAAAAATGCAAGTATTAAAATTTGGTGGTTCTTCACTGGCAGATGCCAACTGCTTTAACCAGGTCGCTGGTATCATCAATCAGTACACTCAACAAGACTCGATTGCTACCGTAGTGTCAGCGCCTCAAGGGATCACCAATCGCCTGGTAGCCCTGATTGAAAGTTTAGAAACACCTTCAGCCGACAACTTACAAACCGCCACGATTAATCAGCAAATCCAGCAACACTTTCAGGGTATTTTGGATCAAACCCAAAGCGACTACCCCAATATCCAGCTTCCTGCGATTAACGAAGCCTATCAAGCACTCATCGCTCAATTACAAAATCTGATTGAAGGTGCAGGACTGTTAGGTCGTTGTCCAGAGGCGACTCAGGCACAAATACTTAGTACCGGCGAAAAATTCAGTGTGCTATTGTTAAAAGGCTTTTTAACAGCTTTTAACCATCAGGTAGCAACCATTGAGCCCGAAAACTTTTTAACCATCGATGATAAATCCGTTGAGCCAATTGCAAACCTGGAAATTTCTAAATCTCGATTTGCAGAAAACTACCCTGCTCCTGGAAAAGTCAGCTTGATGCCCGGTTTTTTTGGGGTGAAATCATCAGGAGATTTAGCCACATTGGGCCGCAACGGTTCAGATTATTCGGCAGCTATTTTGGCAGTTTGTATTAAAGCTGATGCTTGCGTTATCTGGACAGACGTCAACGGTGTTTACAATGCTGACCCCAGACTGGTTACCCACGCTCAACTCATCGATAAAATGTCTTATCATGAAGCTATGGAACTTTCTTATTTTGGCGCAAAAGTTTTACATCCTAAAACGATTTCGCCATTATCACTGCACCAAATTCCCTGCTTAATTAAAAATACACATCAACCACAAGAGCCCGGCACGCTGATTTCAGATGAATCAGGCAGCGGTGAAGTTGTAAAAGCGATATCCAATTTATCCGATGTTGCCATGATTAATGTTTCTGGCCCAGGCATGAAAGGTATGGTAGGCATGGCAAGTCGTGTATTTTCAGCAATCAGTCTTGCCAATATATCGGTCATTATGATTAGCCAGTCTTCGGCAGAATATTCGATTAGTTTTTGCGTACCAGGCAATGAAGCAGAAGCCGCTCGCGAATGTTTAAATGAAGCCTTTGAGTTAGAATTAAAAAGCGAATTACTTGAACCTATTTCGGTTAAAAAAGAGCTGGCCGTTGTTACTTTAGTTGGCGATCATATGCAACAACAAAAAGGCATTGCCGCTAAGTTTTTCAGAGCACTATCGCAAGCGAGAGTTAACATTATTGCAATCGCGCAAGATTCATCTGAACGCAGTATTTCCGCGGTAATTCGTGATGAACGCACCGATGATGCAGTCAAAGTGTGTCATCAAAATTTATTTTTGAAAAAGCCAACCATCGACGCTATTGTGATTGGCTGTGGAACAGTGGGTAAAGAATTAATCGCCCAAATACAAAAGCAACAACAGTGGTTAAGTGATAAAAATATTATTTTAAAACTGGTCGCAATTGCTAATAGTCGTCAATTATTATTGAATAAATCCGGCATTAATATTTCAAATAACTGGCAACAAGATTTACAAAATTCGAGTGAATCTCTTTCATTAGAAAGATTAAATCAATTTGTTTCCGAAGCTCACTTGACCAATCCGGTAATCGTTGACTGTACCAGCAGTAATGTTATTGCCATGCAATACGTTGATTTTCTGGCGAATGGCTATCATGTTGTTACTGCAAATAAAAAAGCCAATACCGAAAACTATGATTACTATGCGAAAATTCGCGCAATGGCTGAGAAAAAACATCGTCGCTTTCTTTATGAAACGAATGTTGGTGCGGGTCTACCGGTCATCGACAACTTACAAGGATTACTCAGAGCTGGTGATGAGTTAATCCAGTTTGAAGGCATATTATCAGGTTCTCTGTCATTTATTTTTGGTGAATTACACAAAGGGTTGTCACTATCTCAGGCGACACTTAAGGCCAAAGAGCTAGGTTTTACCGAACCCAACCCGGCCGAAGATTTAAGTGGTCTTGACGTAGCCAGAAAAGTTTTGGTCATTGCCCGCGAAGCCGGATTAAAACTGGAGCTGGAAGATATCAATCTGGAGCCGGTGGTTCCTCAAGCATTAGCTGAAATTACTGATGCTGCTGAATTTATGGAAAAACTACCAGCCTTTGATGCAACCTTTCAGCCACAAATTGATGCTGCCGAGAACAATCAACAAGTGCTGCGTTACATTGCGCAAATTAAAGATGGTCAATGCCATGTTAAAATTCAGGCGGTCGATGCCTCTCACCCGCTTTACAGTGTAACCGATGGTGAAAATGCGCTGGCAATCAATACGCATTATTACCAACCTAGACCGGTTGTTATTCGAGGTTATGGCGCAGGTGCTGCAGTTACCGCAGCAGGATTATTTGGTGATATTTTAAGAACGCTTGCTTGGGAGCAAGAACATTAATTTTTAAATCATCAATTTACTCATACAGGCTGCCGAATTAACGGCAGCACAATTTAAGTTTGTGTCGTTTAGGAAAATATTATGTCAGTGTCAGTTTTTGCGCCAATATCCGTCGGCAATGTCAGTGTCGGGTTTGATACTTTAGGGTTAGCACTCACCCCGGTTGATGGCTCACTGGTTGGCGATATTGTCACCGTTGAAGCATTCGACCAGTCATCCGTCAAACAGCAATCCAACAACACCGAAAACGCTTTATCAAGTGAGTTTGTGCTCGCAGGAACCCATGCTTCGCGATTACCCGCAGGTGCCGAAAAAAATATTGTGTGGCGTTGCTATCAGGCGTTTGAAAAAGCCTTGTCACAAAAACAAGTCGACGCTCAAGCAATCAAAATCACCCTACATAAAAATATTCCGGTCAGCAGTGGGCTTGGCTCAAGCGCCTGTTCAGTTGTTGCTGCATTCGCCGCATTAAATACCTTTTATAACACGCCGTTTAGTGAGCACGAATTGCTGCTCATGATGGGAGAGTTAGAAGGCGAAATTAGTGGCAGTGTGCATTATGACAATGTTGCGCCTTGCTATCTGGGTGGATTGCAATTAATGCTTAACGATGAACAACAAGTTACCCAACCAATCCCGACCTTTGATGATTGTTACTGGGTGATTGCTTATCCCGATGTTGAAGTCAGTACTAAAGCCGCGCGTGAAATTCTGCCACAAAATTATTCACGTGCGACGCTAATAACTTTTGGACAAAATTTGGCAGGCTTTATCGATGCCAGCCATCGTCAAAACAAACAACAGGCTTTCCGTTATTTAACCGACATTGTAGCCGAACCTTATCGCGCCCAACTGCTACCTAACTTCGCTGATACCAAGGCACACTTATTAGCCTCTGGCGCATTAGCAGTTGGTATTTCGGGGTCAGGACCGACACTGTTTGCGGTAACCGACGATCGACAAAAAGCCGAGGCATTCCAACAATGGTTAAACGACAATTACCTACAAACACCAGAAGGCTTTGTACACATTTGTCAGGTTGATCATCAAGGTGCGCGAAAAATTTAATTTAAACGAATCAATCAATCCACTAACGACGAAAAGAGAGCGGGATAGTGAAATTTTATAATTTGAAAGATGAGTCACAGGTTGTCAGTTTTGAAACCGCCGTAAAAACCGGACTGGGTAGAAATCAAGGACTTTTCTTTCCAAAAAAAATTGAAGCCTTGAACAACATTACCCAACTGCTGGATGCACCAGTTCATGAGCGTAATTTTGCAATTTTAAAACCTTTTGTTAAGGAAAGTATCAACGATCAGGATTTAGCCGAAATTATTCGCACAACGTTTAGTTTTCCAGCCAAATTACAAGCGGTCAATGACAAAGAATATTGCCTCGAGCTTTTTCACGGTCCCACGCTCGCCTTTAAAGATTTCGGTGCAAATTTTATGGCTAATTGTTTGCAAAATTTTGCCGATGATAAACCTATCACAATTTTAACTGCAACCTCTGGAGATACGGGCGCAGCCGTTGCACACGCCTTTCATGGTCTGACGAATATTCAGGTAGTTATCTTATTTCCTAAGGGAAAAATATCAGAACTCCAACAAAAAATGTTCACTACTCTTGGTGACAACATTCATACCATTGCAATCGATGGCAGTTTCGATGATTGCCAGCAATTGGTCAAACAAAGTTTCGATCATCAAGAACTGGTACAACAGGTCGGGCTTAACTCCGCTAACTCGATCAATATCAGTCGCCTGCTAGCTCAAGTCTGCTATTACTTTGATGCCGTAGCACAGCTGCCAAAAGCACAGCGCAATGAACTGGTAGTCGCAGTTCCCAGCGGAAACTTTGGCAACCTATGTGCTGGAATTATTGCCAAATTGCTCGGATTACCTATTAAACGCTTTATTGCTTCAACCAATTTAAACGACACCGTACCTCGATATTTGCAAACCGGCGACTGGCTACCTAAAGCCACTATTGCAACCATGTCAAATGCAATGGATGTAAGCAAACCTAACAATTGGCCACGTATCGAATATTTAATGGATACCGAACAGTTTGCGCGCGATGCACTGACTGGCGGTGCTATTGACGAAGCCCAAACCGCAGAAACTGTTAAGCAGCTTTATGCACAAGGTTACTTAAGTGAGCCCCATGCAGCAATTGCCTATGAAGGGTTACATCAATCGCTACAGCCGGAAGAAACAGGTATCTTTTTAGGAACAGCTCATCCAGCAAAATTTAAATCGACGGTAGAAGAAATCTTAAATATCGAGTTACCGCTCCCGCCAGAATTAGCCAGCTGTGCAGAAAAAACTGACTTAGCCCATTCAATGGCTGCCAATTTCGATGCGTTAAAAACATTTTTAGTGAATCTAAAATAATTTTAGCTTACCGACTTGGTTAACTAGCACAAAAAAAGCGTCTATTCAAATGCGCTTTTTTTGTGCCAATTAAAAAGTAAAAACGCCCAACACTTTAAGACATTTTTTTGAGAACGGACCTACGCCAAGAGTCACCAAAATAATGGGGCTGATGATTTTCCTTATCCAGAGTTGAGGTTAACTATACACATCAAGCAATTGGTCACTCGTTATAACTACAGATGAGCGCTGTTGTGACAAATCCTCATCTGTTGACTCACCTTGTGAGTTTAATGATCCCGACTGGCTATCAGTATTGTCAGTATCATTCGACTGCGCAAAAAGATCACGCTGCTGCTGATTAACTTCCGTATCCCCAAGATTAATACCCGACTCTGCTAACATGTTTTTTAACTTTTGCATGTTTTCTTCAAGCAGTTCTTTAGTGGCGGGATTATTCACCTGAAAAACGATATGCGTTTCACCATTAGTTTGTTGAATCTTCACACTTAACGGTCCCATTTCGGGCGGATCCATCATAATTTCTGCACTCGACAATCCCTGGTTGAGCATCCATTGCACTCTAAGCGCCAGGTTCGGTGAAAAATCTTGTCGTGCAAATAACGGATGAGTAAAAGAAGACTCAGGTGATAACCGCATCGGCGCTGGTGTTTGACTATCTGTCGCTAAGGTTGCACCAACTGGCGATAACAATACTCCCGCTTCAGTCGCTCGTTCTTGACTACGACTAGTGGCACTCGGCGTTAAAGCCGATGCCACAGCCAAAATATTAGCTGGCGCTTGTGAGGCCTGTCCGCTTAGCAAGCTGCTCTGCTGTGCTACCTGCTGAATAAAAAAATCACTTTTCTCCATGAATAATTTTTTTCCTTCACTCATTGTCATCAGTCGAGCGGTATAGCCTGCATTAAATTTTGCGATGCCCTCTTTACCCGTGTCGCCATCAACTCCAGACTGATTGTTAAGTGCTCGCCCCAGTAAGTCAGTTTTATTTAACAGATTTTTCTCAGTAAACTTTTGTTCTCCACTTGCTTGCAGCACATTTCCCATCCCTCGGTGTAAATAATTATTTACACGGTCTTGTGGATTTTTGCCCTCGACCAGCATTGCAGCAATATTTTTCTCGACATTTCGAGTAGCAGATAAAACGGTCGTATCATCCGTTATACTCTGCGCATTCTTAGCATTTAATGATTGATTTTGAAGCAACTGATTTGCCTGTATAGCTTTATCAATTTGTAATTTGTCATTTTGTATTTTTCCCAAAGACCGCTCGCCAGCTACATTATCAAGCAATTGACCAGAGCCCTTTAAACTCGGATTTTTTGTGCGATGACTAAGCGTCAACGCCTCAATAGCACTATCATCTATTTTTTCCGATAGACTGTTATCTAAAGATGAACTACTACCCAGCAATGAATTGTCACCCAAGGACTGTTGCACAAGCTCGTTATCGCCACTTTTAGGCACAGCAGACTTTTCTGCCAAGACAGTTGCAGCGTGAATAGTTGCACTTTTATCATCGCTACCCGCTGCGACAAGGGAGTTGAATTGCTGACCATATTGAGCCGAGGTAAACATAATGCCATTCGTACCAAATTTATCTGTAGCGCCTTCAGTATTTTCATCAGACAAATATAAATCTTCACTATTTTGTGGGTGTATCAATGCCTGTGCTTGCGCAGTTAAAGTCTGACACGATTCCTGATGAAAACGTAAGTTAAAGGCCATCTGCTCATTGAAGTCAATTTTATCGGCATCTAAATGCGGAAAATTATTGCCGTTAAATTGGGCAATGGCTGAGGCTAATAGTGGCTTATTCCCGCCTTCATTTGTGCCATTAGATGATGTTGGCTGCATCAGTTGCGCTAGCTGTTGGCCAAATAAATAGTGAGGCGAATGATTTGCACGCATAGTGCTAGCTTGAGGACTAATAACAAACCCTTTGATTTGGTTAGAGTTTTCTGAGTTGGTCGCACTTTTTTGCAGTGACAGCAATTGCTGTAATGAACCTGGTCCGGTATTGAGCATCTTGGCAATCTCACATTCAGTCAAATAAACTTCATAGGTAACTTAGCAGGTTTGATGCCAAATGAGACAAGACCATAAGAAACAAAGAAAAAGAAAGCCGCCTCAAACTAATCGGGTTCCAGGTTAACACTAATTTAAGTAAGTCTGCTTTATTTCTTCACTGGTTTGTTGAAATATCTGGTTAATATTTTGGAGAGCCTGTTGACTATTATCGAGTATTTTATCTTTGGCGGCGTTTTCTAATTGTTCACACTGCAAGGCTAAATCTGTAGCGCCAACGTTGCGGCTGCTCCCTTTAATACTATGCGCAATACGTCTTACTTGATCAGCATCTTGCGTATCAATTGCCTGCGCCAGACTATTCAAATTTCTGCTGCTGTCTTCCAAATATGCTTCAAATAGCATTGGTAAGTCATCAGCCATAATTTCTTTCAACTCAGCAATGATATTTTGGTCAAGATATTGGCTCATAAACAGCACCTTTGTTTATCGATTGATATATCGATTTGTTAATCAATATTTTCATCCGTCTAAATATCAAGTTTATGCTCGACTTTATACTTAATGATACGTTTAATGTTGTCTGTTAATTGTAGATAATAATTTTAATTTATCGCTGTATCTGACGACGGTATAGAATAACGATATATAATTAGCCCATATAATAACGGTATATAATAGCTGTATATAATAGCTACATCGAATATTTATGCAGGTTTACGGTGATAGGATTATTGAAAAAATAACTATTTTAGTTGATGGCATTATCGTATAAATTTTTAAATTAAAATTTATTTCAAGTCGACTCTGGCTCATCCGCATACCAACGATAAACGGCGCGTACATGCCGACCTTTATCAAAGTACTCAAGTGATTCACACAAATTAAATAATAGCGGAATACCGCGTCCACTATAGTGTTTCTCTCCGGCCTTAATCACTTTTTCACAATCGAATCCTATGCCGCTGTCTTTAAAATCAAAAATAATTTTGCCACCATTATTTAATGGCGTATGATCAATTTCAACCGCAACAAATCCTTCAGTGAGTTTTAATAATCCCTCGGTGCGCATACGATAATAATTAGCAAACCCTTCACTACCGGATTTAATTTTTGAATCAAGTCCCAATACCCCATGCTCGACGGCGTTATTATATAACTCAGATAAAATGGTAAAAATTCGTGAGCGATGAGGCGTAAGCTCTCGGCATTCGAGCAGGGTTTGCAACAACATTGGAATAGGATCAAATTTACCCAAAGATTTACCTCGCAAGCACAAGCTGATATTTGAGTCGAGTGTACCAGTCTGCGCATGAGATTGATTTTCGGTAGTGTTAACTTGTGTCACATGATGATGAGGAAACTTCACCTCAATCAGGCTTAAATCATCACCTTGTTCAGCATCTCCTGTAAATTCAATAATTTGATCAATCAATCCCTGACATAAATTATCTTCATTAATATGTGCCTGAATGTATTCGAGCATACGCTCATCACCATACATTTCTGATTCTTGATTGACTGACTCAATGATACCGTCGGTAATTGCCAATAGTTTATGCTGTTTAGAAAAACGAGAAACCAAAGGTTCAACTTTAAACCTTTGTGGCGTTTGTACGCCAATGGGTAGATGTCGAGATTGGACCTGCTCTACCTCACTGGTTGACTGGTCAATAATATACGCTTGTGGTGCCCCCGCATTCCAAATCGTAATACGCTCATCAATGGCATCAATATCTGCAATAATCACACAGCAAAAAATTCCACGCGGTAGGACTGAATATAAACGCGCATTCATTTCGGTCATGACATCAGGAATTGCAAATCCCTTTTTGGTCATGCCATAAAATATTTCAGAGGTTGGCATCGCACCAATCGCAGCAGGTAATCCATGACCAGTAAAGTCTGCGAGCATCAAACGCATTCCTCCCATCGGCGTTTCTGCTGCGAGCAATAAATCACCATTAAAGATTGACATTGGTGATAAATGATAATTAATATTTTCCGATGCCAGACAACCGCGATGTGCAATATTATTGAATATTTTTTTTGCGGCTTCTTGTTCCTGAATTAAATGGTCATTGTGATATTGAATCTGATTGCGTTGATTATCAATCGTTTCATAAAGGTTAGAAATGCGTGAAAAAGCATTAACCTTAGCTTTAATAATAATACGATCGACAGGTTTAGATACAAAATCATCACCACCACATTCAATACACTTGGCTAAATCATAAGCATCGGTAAGTGAGGTAAGAAAAATAATTGGCACCCATAAATTCTGCTGATTATTCTTTATTTTGTAAGCAACATCGTAACCATCAAGTTCAGGCATTAATACATCGAGAAAAACCAATGATGGAGAATGTTCAAAAAACAGATCGATTGCCTGTTTTCCGGTTTCAGCCTGAATAACCTCATGACCTTCTTGTATTAATACACGCGAGAGTATGAGGCGTTCAACCTGATTATCATCTGCAATTAAAATCTTCAATGGAATTATATTTTGAATAGTTGCTCGAAATTAGAAATCGTTAATATTTTACGAATATCATCGTTACAATTTTTCAAAGTAATTTTTGATGAATCTCCACCCGCATGATCTCTGAGCAGCAAAAGCATACCTAAAGCTGAACTGTCGAGATAAGTGGTTTCCATCATATCAATAACAATTTCAGAAGGCGTTGGCGACAACTTTTCGTATGAATCTCGAAAAGATTGATGCGCACTAAAATCAAAACGCCCATTGATAGTTATAGTAAGTACTTTTCCATCAGGCGAAAGGCTAGAACCTACTGACATGCTTTACCCCTTTTGTGGCTAATATTTAATAAATCCTTGTTCTTGAAGGCTTTATTTAAACAACATCCTAGCCTTAAGAATAGTGCAATCTTGCGATTTTGACTAATATTTTTTCTCCATTTATGAATTTTGTTCACACTTGAGATACCAGAAAATGGGGAATCTTATCTAGCGAAAGAATTTGTCTGGCAGCACCGAGTTCGACAGCCTTACCAGGCATTCCCCAAACCACACTCGACTCTTCATTTTGTGCAATCGTCAACGCGCCCATATTCCTAACATCAAGTAGCGCTTGAGAGCCATCACTGCCCATTCCGGTTAATAAAACAGCAACACAATTTTGGCGAACACTATCAATCAGAGAGTGAAACAAAACTTCAACCGAAGGTTTATGTCGATTCACTCTGGGAGAATCTTGTAACACAGCCCACAATTCATCGTCACGCTTACGCTTAACTTCCATGTGCATATGACCAGGCGCTAAGTAGGCATTGCCTGGCATTAAGCGCGTTGGCTGTCTGACTTCGGTCACTATCATATGCGATTCATTGTCCAACCGCCGAGCATATGATGTCGAAAAAACATCGGGAATATGCTGCACAATGACAATTGGTGGCATATTAACCGGCAACTGAGTAATGATTGAATGAATCGCTTCGGTACCGCCAGTCGATGCACCAATAGCAATCAATTCACATTCGCCATTTTGATTATCTCGAATTAGACGCTTACGCGAGCGCTTTGATGATTCAAGTGCGGCGGTATTACATTTTGCCGCGGCTTTCACTTTTTCAATCAGTTCATCAGCCAGCATTAGAATACTATCTTTTACATCAGTTGATGGTTTACCAACAAAATCAAATGCGCCTAGATTAAGTGCTTGCAAAGTAATTTCTGCCCCGGCTTGTGTTAAGGTCGAAACCATAATTACAGGCATCGGTCTTAAGCGCATAATATTTTTCAAAAAGGTCAGACCATCCATCTTGGGCATTTCTACATCAAGGGTTATCACATCAGGTTGATACTTCTTAATTTTCTCGCGTGCATCAAACGGATCAACAGCCGTCGCCACCACCTTAATTAGCGGATCCTGCTCCAGAATTTGTGTCAACAGCATTCTGATGAAAGCAGAATCATCAACAACTAATACTTTTATCGATTTAATTTGCTGCTCCAAAATACTCTCTCTTTACATTGATAGTCTGACTGGTCTTTATTCAAAGTTTAATGATATTCAGCAGAAAACGCTCTTTAGTCAAACAATTCGATCTCACCCTTAACATCATCTTTAGTAATTTGCGTAAAGTAAGTTTCATCACGCTGCTCAATGGTTGCATTATGTTTGCTGTATAGTTTTTTAATTAAAACTTTTCCCGAACGGGGCATATACATCACTTTGCGCGGATAAATGCCACCCACATCTTCCGATAATAACTTCAATCCTTCCAATTGAATGTACTCTTGAATAAATTGTATATTACGTTTGCCAACATCAGTCATGCCATGCATTACCCGGCCACCACCAAAAACTTTTATTTCCAGATTTTCTCGTCGCCCACCATTTCGCAAAATGTCGTTAATCATTTTTTCCATTGCAAAGTTACCATATCGCTCAGCACTACCATTTTTAAAGTCATCGGAGTTGGTGTTTGAAATTGGTAACATAAAATGATTCATACCACCAATATTTACAGTTTTGTCGCGCACACAAGCTGAAATACACGAACCTAAAACGGTCGTAATCACTTCGTTATGTGAAGTCACATAGTATTCGCCAGGTAAAATTTTTGCTGTGGGCAAACCAGTTGTTTTATCCCAGTAGCGATTGATATGATTAAATTCTTGCCAACAGGAAGGTAAATTTTCTCGAATATATCCAACAGCCATCGTTATTGCTTCCTGAATATGGTCTTGCCAATCGAATGAAAAGTCGACTTATTGGCACTTAAATTTTCAGAATGCCCCAAAATTAAACAACCATTTTTGGATAAAAGTTCACCGAATCGTTCAACCAGTTTCACTTGAGTTGGTTTATCAAAATAAATTAAAACGTTGCGACAAATAATCAAATCCAGCGGTCCTTTCATGGGCCACTCTTCCATCAAATTTAGGTGCTTAAAAAATATAAGCTGCTTCAATTTTTCACTAACTTCCCATTGGTCACTGCGACAACGTTCAGTCTGCTTAAACCACTTCAAATAAGGCTGTTCGATTGAATCAAGTTTATCTTCAGCATAAATTCCCTGACGACAAGCGTCGAGTACTTTAGTATCCAGATCCGTGGCTAAAATTTTAAAATCTACATTGCTGGGCTTGTTCGTCATACCATGCCATACCATCGCCAGCGTATAAGGTTCTTCGCCGGTTGAACAACCAGCAGACCAGACGCGAATTCTACGCTGACCCTTGGCAAATAGCTCTTTAAAGTAAATTTTAACTAAATAATCAAAGTGATGTTTTTCTCGAAAAAAATGTGTCAGATTTGTAGTTAAAGCATTAATAAAGTGCATACTTTCTGCAGCATCTTGTTCGACTAAATCCAAATACACATCAAAATTGGTCAAGCCTAATCGTCGAATTTGTCGCGCCAATCGAGAATACACCATATCCGACTTTCTATCCGATAAAAAAATACCTGACTTATGGTTTATCAACTCAACTACCCGCTGAAAATTATCGGGTGTAAAATTGAATTCTCTTTTTCTTTCGAACAACATATTCATATGATTAATTAGCGCTCAAACTCCGACTGATTAACAATTGATTCTCAATTAATGAATGATTCACTCATGACTAGTTTATGATTAGAATTCCTCCCATTCCTGGTCCGTCTGCATAGCAGTTTTTTCCATTGGCTCATCTTTATGAGCTAATTTTCGCTTGACTGGTGATACAATTTCTTCACTACGTCGCCCACTTTCTTCACCAGTTTTAAAGAAGCTCATCAGTTCCATTAAATTACCAGCCTGTTCACTTAGAGATTCAGCCGATGCTGCCGCTTCTTCAACCAACGCAGAATTTTGTTGGGTCATATTATCCATTTGTGCAATGGCTTGATTAATTTGTTCAATACCAGATGACTGCTCTTCACTGGCATTAGATATTTCTTTCACCAACTGAGTTACCCGGCGCACCGAATCAACAATATCGGTGAGTTTCTTACCTGAGTCATTTACCAACTGACTACCTTGTTCGACTTTACTCACGCTGTTATTAATTAATGATTTAATATCTTTTGCAGCGCTCGCACTGCGCTGAGCAAGGTTACGAACTTCGGCAGCAACCACAGCAAAACCACGCCCCTGGTCGCCCGCTCTGGCCGCTTCGACTGCGGCATTAAGCGCTAACAGATTCGTCTGGAAAGCAATTTCATCAATAACCACAATAATGTCAGAGATTTCTTTAGAAGCGCTGTTAATTTCTTTCATTGCATCAATCGCTTCAGTAACCACTTTACCGCCACTTTCTGCCAACTTCATAGTGTCAATCGATAGTTGATTAGCGTTATTAGCCGCTTCGGCATTTTCTTTTACCGTGCCGGTTAGCTCTTCCATACTTGATGCGGTTTCTTCTAGACTTGATGCTTGCTCTTCGGTACGCTGACTCAAATCGGTATTGCCTTGCGAAATTTCTTTGGCAGAGGTAGATACATGGCTAGAAGTTTCCATAATTTCACCGACCATATTTCTTAAATTATCAATACTGGTATTAATCGAAGTTTGTAATTGGTTAAACAAACCGTGGTATGTGCCATCCATACTATCTTGTAAATTTCCGGCAGCCATGCTCTCTAAAACATCTTTACAAGATTCAATTGGCTCAACAACGGTATCGAGCATGCTGTTAATACCTAACGCCAGATTGCGCATAAAGCCCTCATAACTGTCAGCTTCCAATCGACTGCTCAAATTACCGCGAGACGCTTCACTAATTAATGACTCAATCATTTCTTGTGCACTGGTAATATCGGTCATATCAATCCATTCAACCGCCGTACCCAAGTAATTACCATCGCTATCAGCTAAAGCAACGGCTGTTAGTTCAAAAGTTAACGGCCCCACTTTTATACTAGCTTTATAGGGCAGGTTTTCGGGTTTTAATACATTACGTTGATGCGCCGGATTTTTGTGGAACTCATCAAAGCTTGAGCCGATCACTTTATCAACCGCAAAATTCGGTAACGATTTTTGTAGTTCTTTTTCACGGCGCTTAAGCATTCTTTTAACCGCGGGATTCATGTAGTTGATTACACCATCAGTATCAGCCATCATTAAATTAGTCGTCATACCTTGAGTTGCCGAAACCAGTCGACCAATTTCGCGTTTACTTTCTTGCTGATTAGTGGTATCCACCCATTCAACCGCAGTTCCCAAATATTCGCCATCGGTACTGTGCAGCGCAACCGCGGTTAACTCAAAATGTAAGTTACCCACTTGAATATTGGCTTTATAAGGTAAATTCTCGGGTTTTAAGACATTGCGTTGATGGGCTGGATTTTTATGAAAGGCATCGAAGCTCGTACCAATTAAGGTGTCAATCGAAAAATTAGGTAAAACTTTTTGAATTTCTTTTTCACGCGAACTCAACATCTTTTTAATTGATGGGTTAATGTAGTTAATCACGCCATTGGGATCTGCCATCATCAAATTGGTGGTCATCCCTTCTATAGCGCTTACCAAGCGGCCAATTTCCTGTTTGTTTTCTTGTTCGCTGGTGGTATCCAGCCACTCTACGGCCGTACCTAAATACTCACCTTTGGTATTTTTTAATGCCACAGCAGTTAAATCAAAGGATAATTTGCCCACTTGAATACTGGCTTTATAAGGTAAATTCTCGGGTTTTAGCATATTGCGTTGATGGGCTGGATTTTTATGGAAGGCATCGAAGCTGGTCCCAATTAGTGTATCAATCGCAAAGTTAGGCAAGGTCTTTTGAATTTCTTTCTCGCGTGAGCGTAGCATTTTTTCTACTGAAGGATTCAGATAATTAATTACGCCATCGGGGTCAGCCATCATCATGTTGGTAGTCATACCCTCAATGGCACAAACCAGGCGGCCGATTTCTTCTTCTTTATTACGCAGTCCTGTTTGCATATCAGTTAATGCAGTAAACAATTGACCGAACTCATCTTTATCGGTGTCATCTATTTCATTATTTAACTTGCCTTTACCAATTTCTTCAAAAACATCTACCGCCACATGAACTTTTTTAATAGACTGGCGCACGATGATAATAGCCATCGCTAATCCTAGCGCAACAATCAATAAAACCAGAAACATTTGCGCCAATGTGGCATTTTCTTCAGCAGAAGCCCTACTTTCTATTTCTGCTTTTAAGTTCGGTAATATCGCATCATTAAATGCAAATATTTTTTGAGTAATTGCAGTCATCTCATCAAAATATTCGATTGAAGAATAACTTAACATTTCTGGTTGAAGTATTTTTTCTTCAACCAATCTATCTGCTTTTTCAAGCGCTTCTATAAGTTCGTTGTAAGAATTAGATAAACTGCCAGCTAAACTGGGATTTGCTTCAAAAATAATCTCCCGGTTGCGTTTAAGCTTTTCATAAGATGAAAAAACACTAACAATCAAGCGTGTAATCGTTAACCGCTGCTTACTATCGATACTGTTACTGACTAATACATTAGTTCCAACGGCTCGAATTAACCCCAATTGGTTAGCCATTGAAGGGGTCTCATCAACCACCGCACTAATCATATGGTAAGTATCTAATCGCTCATCTAACACCAGATTAGAATCATTCGCCATATTTTTAATCAGTATATTAACATCATGAATAATGTCAGAATGACGTCTGACCGACTCTGCCAATGACAATCGTAAATTATCATTGACCAACTGATTCCATCGCTGTTCAAGAGATTTTGCCTCAGCCGAAAGCTCAGCACCAAAGCTTTCATTTAGATTGTTATAAACTTGTACAAATCCATTTTTAACTTCACCTTCGATTGTTTTCAGGCGCGAACGCATATTTTCATCGCCACTAATTGCACCAGCAGAAGTTCCTCGATGTAAAGCAATCTTTTGCGATAATGTATGTAGAGGTTTTAACGAGTCAACCCCTTTAATTTCCTTTTTTAAAATATCCACTTCATGAAATGAATCACTCGCTAATAAGTAAACCGTGAGGATGAGCGGCAGGATTAGCATACAAAATGCCAGTCCAAACTTATAAGTTAATTTTAAATTACCAAGCCACTTATTGATCATAAACCTCTCCATTGAACTCTAATGTAATGCTTAGATTGTAATCGAACGGAATGTTTTAAATTTTTACTACTTATCTATTATAAAATTTACCAACCCTTACTACTCAAACTCTTCCAGCTTAAACAACTTATTTAATTCTAGTAAAATAATCATCTCGCCATGCACTTTTGCAATACCTTTAATATATTTGGTGTCAATTTTACCGCCAAGTCGAGGCGCTTCGCGCATCGATTTTTTCTCAACATCGTGCACATCCGAAACGGCATCAACAACAATACCCAAAATGAAAGGATGATCAACGCCTTGTAATTCTGATTTTAAAATAATCACAACAGTAGACTTATCATAAGTCACGCTGTCGTAAGCAAAGCGAATACGCAAATCAATAATGGGAACAACCGTTTCACGCCAGTCGATAACACCTCTAATATAAGGCGGTGTGTCAGGCATTGGTCGAGGCTCTATCCACCCATGTATTTCCTGTACCGACAAAATATCAACACCAAATTCATCATCACCCATTTTAAAAGTTAAATACTGCTTTTTAACTGCTTGCTGATTATCAGCGGCTTTATCAGATTTTCTGCTTTTAGCATCAGTCTCTTGGCTGTTTTTTGCTTCACTATCAATTGCGGTCTGTTCCATTAAAATTATCCTCGACCTGTAAATGGATGTTCAATTAAATCCAGCGAAAGTAAATTACGCAAGTTGAGTAAGGTAACGGCCACATCATTAACAGTGGCAACTCCTTCGGTAAAATAATTATCGATATTGCTGGTATTTCCCGGCAGTTCGCGAATTTTTTCTTCATCAATATTAAATACATCTGACACCCCATCAACCACACATCCCATAAGTCGATCTCGGCCACCTGCGGAATTTTTCAAAATAATAATAACCGTAGTTTCAGAATATTCATGACGTTTAAAATCAAAGCGGACACGTAAATCAATAACGGGTACAATCGTCCCACGTAAATTTAATACGCCTTTGACATATCGCGGAGAATTAGGCAAATAAGTTGGATGTTCCCAAGCTCTAATCTCTTGTACACTAAGAATATCAACAGCAAAAACTTCATCACCAACAATAAAGCTTAAATACTGCGAGCCTGTTTCATGCTCTAAAACCTCGGCATTAGCCGGGTCGACTTCCTGACTTTCGATAACCTGCATCATTTCAGACATGGCAATTCACTTTTAATTATTTCACTTTTTATCAATTCGTATTTTTTATTAAGCAACATTTTTTTGTAAAACTTTGGCGCGATCAGCAGCACGTTTAGCCATACCAACAATATCCAGGATCAGACTCACTCGACCATCACCCAGGATGGTTGCTCCCGACACACCAATAATTGTTTTGTAATGTGACTCAAGACTTTTAATAACCACTTGCTGTTGACCTAGCAACTCATCAATTAACAGTGCAATTTTTTTGTTTTCTCCTTCAACAATAGCAAGCAGTCCTTCAGAAGTTCCTTCTTCGCTAGCTTCTATTTCAAATTCTTTGCGTAAATTAATAACAGGAATATAGTCACCATCGAGTTTGTATACCGGCATATCACCTGCTATTCGAGAAACTTCAGCCATTGCCAGTGGCACCGACTCAATGATAGAAACCAGCGGTAAAACATAAACTTCGCTGGCAACTTTGATGAGTTGTCCATCTAAAATGGCCAATGTTAATGGCAAACGAATAATAAATGTTGTACCGCTGCCAAGTTCAGATTCTATTTCGACACTCCCGCCCAAGTTGTTGATGTTTCGTTTTACAACATCCATACCAACACCGCGCCCCGAAACATCACTCACCACCGCAGCCGTTGAAAACCCAGGTTCCATAATCAGCGATAGAATCTGATCGTGAGACAATTCGCTGCCATCAACAATAAGGCCTTTATCAACTGCTTTTTGGTAGATCACATCGGGATCAATCCCACCACCATCATCGGCCACTTCTATGACGATATTGCCACCTTGATGATATGCGGTAATATTTAAATTACCTTCTTCTGATTTACCAGCCTGTAAACGTTTTTCACTGTTTTCTAATCCGTGGTCTAATGCATTTCTCACTAAATGTGTTAATGGGTCGCCAATTTGCTCCATGACAGTTTTATCTAGTTCGGTAGATTCTCCGCTAATTTGCAGATTAACTTTTTTACCCAGTTGTGAAGATAAATCTCTGACCATTCTTGGTAGTCGATTAAAAATAAATCCAATCGGTAACATGCGAATACGCATGACACTTTCTTGTAGTTCTCGAGTATTTTGTTCAAGCTCAACCAACCCTGCAATTAGCTGGTTCAGTTTGCCCATATTAAAGTTTTCACCCAACTCACTTAACATGGATTGAGTAATGACCAGTTCACCAACCAAATCAATCAACTTGTCGACTTTATCAGTACCAACTCGAATGGACGTTGAAATATTGGGTTTATTGGCAGTCGCTGCTGTTTCGGCTTGCTGGGCACGCTTTAAGTGCACCATGTTTTTTGAACCTGCCGCTTTAGAAGGTCGAATAGCACCGGGGGAAGCCTGCACCGTTTTAGCCGTTACATTTTCTGTTTTGGCTTTGCTCGAACTCGTTTTAGGCGGCTCTGACTTTGCGGTTTTAACCTCATGTGAACTCAAGGCTGACGAGTCAACTTGCGTAATGCTTAAATCACAGTCATCTTCAACCCATTCAAAGACTTCACGTATGTCATTTTCTTCAATGTGAGCATCAAGTAATAAGCGCCAAGCAACATAACAAGACTCAGCTTTCAATGTATTAAATTCGGGCACATCTGTGAGAACAACAGTTGATTCCAAATGGCCTAATGATTTTAATTCACGAAACATACGTAATGGTTCATTCCCTGTTTCAAGAATATAGGGTTTGGGCTTGAAATCAATTTGCCAGATTGGATGCAGTTCACTTTCATCATTGGCTATGGTGACTTGTTGTTTATCAGCAGTTGAATGTTCGGATGATTGAGATGTTTGTTTGGTCGATGGTGCTGTTGAATCGGAATCTTCACCTAACAATTCATGAAATTGATTGACCAGTTCAGTATGTGATTCACCGACCGCTTCATTTTGCTGAATACGGTTTAACATACCTCGCAAACAATCAACTGAGCGCAATAATAAATCAATGAGTTCGCGCGTTACCTCACGCTCTGCCGAGCGCATTTCGTCCAGTAAAGTTTCCATAACATGGGTAAATTCTGCGACCTCTTTAAAGTTGAAAGTTGCACTACCACCTTTTATGGAATGGGCAGCACGAAAGATAGTATTGATGATTTCCAAATCAGAATCAGCTTCAAGATTAAGCAGTTTTTCTTCCATTGTATCCAGACCTTCGAGACTTTCCTCAAAAAACACCTGGTGAAACTGACTTAAATCGATTTCCATTGTTATACCTTTTAATTTAAGATGAGTGTTGCTAATTCAAGACTGTTTAATTTAAAATTGGCTTGTTTCGATGTTTCTTTGTTAAATTTTCCTTTTTTGAAAAACCTCCTTTTCTAAACCTTCCTTATTCTTAAAGGACTTCTCTTTGTAAAGTTAGTTTTTTTGCAAACTTGATCACTTGCGCTAAAACCGATAAAAAACCAATATTTTTTTATTTCACTAACATTAAATTAACCTGATTCAAAGCTAAGCGACATCACAATGGCTTTATTTACATGCCGATTGTTTTGCCTGTTGATTGATTAAAAAACATAAGCTTTAAAATCAAACAACACCAGAAATACTTCGTCTTACTTCAAATGGCGCGGTACTATTTAAAGCAATTATTTCAACTTAAAAACATGACCTTTTAGTAAAATTGATTTATTGACTCAGCCTACAAAAGCGCCTTTTATTGCACCCAAACTTTTGCCAAATCAGTATCGGCTTGTTCATTATGACTAATATTTCAACTAACTGAAAAACAGTCAGCTTAATGTATTAAGCCTGTAAACACTTTAATCATCCTAAAACTTTATTGACTGTAGCTAACAGTTGATCAGGATTAAACGGTTTTACAATCCAGCCGGTTGCACCAGCAGCTCTCCCCGCTTGTTTTTTATCACCCGATGATTCCGTTGTAAGCATCAGAATTGGGGTAAACTTATATTTGTCCATATTACGCAACTCTTTCACAAGGGTCAGTCCATCCATATTTGGCATGTTGACATCTGAAATAACAACATCAAAACTTTGTGACTTTGCGGCATTTAAGGCTTCTACCCCATCAGTTGCTTCAGCAACTTCAAACCCTGCACTTTTTAAAGTAAAAGTGACCATTTGTCGCATAGATGCAGAATCATCTACGGCCAGTATTTTTGTCATTCATCTATCTCCGAATTTACTCATATGCTAAATTTAGCGCTTTACTCATTCCCAAAATCTCACTGGCTTGAATCAGCACGTCCGTTGGCTTTTGCCAGGTAACACTACCGCCTTGGTGTTGAACTGCCTCTATAAAAGCATAGACTAATTGCAACCCAGCGGTATCTGCTCGCTCGATATTACTGGCGACTAATACCACGGGCAGTTGTTTGTGTAATGCTGTTTCTAATCGGCCTTTTAAATTAGCCGCATGGGCAATGTCGAGCGCGTTACCGAGACTGACAGTAGCTTTCTTATTCAAAAATATCTCCTTTTAGGGATTTTTTTAAAATACCATTCTTTTTACCATTAGTTCCTTTCATTAGGTATAGCAGATTTTTAAGAACTTACCCCTTTATCTGAATAATTTTAGTAATTTATTCGACCAATAAAAATTTTAAACAAGAATAAAATGAATGATAGAAATTATGTTTATCACTAAAAATGCATACTATCGCAAAGGGCTGAATGGATTCAAAAAGTTGCCGTTTCGGTATCAGTTTTAAAACCGATACCTTCGGCCTATCTTGCTAATATAGATTGCTTGATAAAAGAAAGAGTTACTTGGCGTGTTGTCGAATAAATGCCTGAGTTGACATTTCATCAATACGATTGGCTTCTTTTTTGTTCTGGTTTTGCATTTCTTTATGCTGTAACTTTTGCATCACTTGCGTGATGGTTTTAGTTTTATTGCGCTGATTTGTCCACCGACCTTTACTGGCATCCAGTTGTTGATTGCAGCGCTCAATGGTTTCTTTTTGTTGGCTAATAGCCAAGTCAAGTTTGGCTAAAAACTGATGATATTGTTGCAGACGCGAACCACTAACACCTATTTTGGTTTGTTGTTCCATTTCAAACAGGTATTCTTGTCGATATGTTTTTAATTGTTCAAGCTTTTGTTCTTGCAGCTGACGATTATGTAATGACTCACCCATTTCTTTGGCGGCAGCTTTTTCCTTATTTTGAGCCATTTCCTGTATTGGCTTTAAGCGCTTTGAACGTACCATTTAAACTCCGCGTTTAGTCATTTGGCTTCTTAAAATAAATAGATTTATTTTAATTTAAACTTGTTGGCATCAATGAGCATCTATTCAGATAATCATTTATTCTTAATGCATTTTTTTTAATCAATTTTATTTATAAAATTCTAAATAAAACTTATTTACTCACCAGATTGCTGGCTTTTTTCACAATCACTATTCTTTTACTTAGACTAAAGTATAGTCTTTTATTGCATCATTTGCTGGAGCAAATCAATGCTCTCTTGCATTTCAACTTTTTCATTTATTTTCTGACAAAGAAAATCTCGTATCATGGGCATCATTTCAATCGCTTCATCGATTACCGGATCACTACCAATTTGATAGGCACCCACGGTAATCAAATCTTTATTTTGCTGATAGGTTGAATATAAATATTTTAAATGACGAATGGCAGTTTGATGCTCATCTTTTGTGATCTGATTCATCACCCGACTCACCGATCCTTCAATATCGATAGCCGGATAATGACCCGAATCAGCCAGTTCACGAGTCAGCACCAAATGGCCATCAAGAATTGCTCTGGCTGCATCAACAATAGGATCTTGTTGATCATCACCTTCTGCCAATACGGTATAAAAAGCGGTAATTGAACCACCACCTTGTGCACCGTTACCCGCGCGCTCAACCAATTGCGGCAGCATGGCAAAAACCGATGGCGGATAACCTTTGGTTGCAGGCGGCTCGCCAATAGCCAGTGCGACTTCACGCTGTGCCTGACAAAAACGTGTGAGCGAATCCATTAACAATAAAACATTCATTCCCTGATCTCGAAAATACTCAGCAATAGTGGTTGCCGACATTGCGCCTTGCAAACGCATTAATGGTGAGTTATCGGCAGGGACGGCAACAACGACTGAACGCTTAGTCCCCGTTTCACCTAAGATCTGCTCAATAAACTCTTTAACCTCTCGTCCCCGTTCACCAATTAATCCTACGACAATGATGTCGGCTTCAGTAAATCGAGTCATCATTCCCAGTAAAACACTTTTACCCACACCACTACCGGCCAATAATCCCATGCGCTGTCCACGGCCAACCGTTAACACTGAATTGATGCAGCGAACGCCCACATCGAGTGGTTCAGTTACCGGTTTACGGTTGAGTGGATTAATTGGCTGCGATGCCAATGGGCGAGTTTGATGACAGTGTATTGGACCTTTTCCATCAATCGGTTTACCTTGCCCATCAAGCACTCTACCAAGCAAGTTTTCACCCACCGGAATTTCTGCTGCCTTATGGGTTGGGATTACTCGTGCGCCAGGACCCAACCCCTGAATACTGCCAATTGGCATGAGGTATATTTTATCGAGGGTAAAGCCGACAACTTCAGCCTCTTCTAGTTTGCCGTGAATGGTTTCAATAAAACAGCGCTCGCCAATATTTACCGCACACCCCACCGCTTCAAGAGTCATACCAACCATTCTTGTCAGCCGACCTTCAACCACTATACCAGATTGTTGTTTAACTTTTGGAGTGATTTGGCTAAGATATCGCGCAAACACTTCATCATTCAGCATCAGCTTCTCCGGCACGTTGTCCGCCAGCAACCCGACTAAATAAAACTGCAATTTGTTTATCGATTGAGGCATCTACTTTTGAATTTTCAGTGGTAACCTGAGCGCTGCCTTTTTCGACCGATGGATCCGTTTTGATTTGCCAATTAGCCGACTCATCTTGATCATCAATATTGAGCGCCTGACTGACAATTGTGGCATCTTCAGGATGCAAGGCAATGACAATGTTTTGCGAACCAACGGGTAATAAGCGCAGTGCTTCTCGAATAATTGCAATAAGCTGAGCGGGATCTTGTTGTAATTCACGCCGGACAATTTGTCGTGCGATAGCAAATGCCAGTTGTACCAGTTGCTGCTGTGTTTTTTCGCCGCATTGTTCAACGGGATTGGCCAGTTGGGTAATGACTTGTTGCAATAACTGACTTTGTTGCTGAATCAGTGCCTGACCATTTTGCAAACCTTCATCTTTACCTTGGTTAAATCCTTCCTGATAGGCGGCATCACGAATGGCTTGTAATTCTTGCGCTTTTATTTGCAGGGCTTCTTCCTCACTGATTTCTTCTTCTATCTCCTCTTCTTCAACCGGCTGTCTAAATCCGGGCGCATTACCAAAATCAAGCTCTGGCGCTTTCCAGGCAGAAAACTGAGTCGCATTTTTGATCAGTTTTATTGGCTCTTCGGATTTACCTTTGAGTACCATTGTTATACCTTATTTGAACGCATATAAATGTATATGAATTTATTAATATGAATTTATTAATATGAACTTATATAAACGAATATTAAGTCATATAACTGTGCTTGAATTTACTCAATAATCAATTCAGCTTTACGTCGCCAGACTAAACCATTTCTTCGCCACTACCACCGAGTACGATTTCTCCAGAGTCAGCCATACGACGTGCAACTGTTAGTATTTCTTTTTGTGCGGCTTCAACTTCACTGAGTTTGACCGGACCCATAGCTTCTAAATCATCACGCATTAATTCTGCTGCTCGTTTCGACATATTTTTAAAGATTTTTTCTCGAATATCATCTTCACAGGCTTTCAATGCGATGATTAATGTATCGGTTGAAATTTCACGAAGTAATGCTTGGATACCGCGATCATCGACATCGACCAGATTATCAAATACAAACATCAAGTCTTCAATTTGTTGGGCTAAATCTTCATCGACTTCTTTAATGGAATCCATAATTAATGCTTCGTTCGCGCCATCCATAAAGTTCATAATTTCGGCTACAGTTTTCACACCGCCAATTTGACGAGATTGGGTGGAACCACTGCCGGTAAATTGTTTTTCCATAATGTCATTCAGTTCTTGTAATGCATCGGGCTGTACGGCTTCTAATGCCGAAATGCGCAATGCTAAATCGACTCTGACTTTATCTGGTAATAATTGAAGTACTTCTGCCGATTGATCAGGATCGAGGTAAGATAAAACTATCGATTGAATTTGTGGGTGTTCGAATCGAATGACATCAGCCACCGAGCGAGCATCCATCCACTTGAGTGTGTCGAGTCCTTTTGTGTTGGCCCCCGCCAAAATTCTGTCAATTAACGCTCCCGCTTTATCTTCACCCAATGCTGACTTTAACGTGCTACGAATATAATCTTCGGTACCAATACCAATACCCGTTTGTTCTTCAACCTTTTCTAAAAACTCATCGACGACTTCTTCAACCGCACCCTTACCAATATTTTTTAACGAAGCCATTTGCATACCCAGCACCTGAACTTCTTTAGGTCCCATATGCTTGAGAACCTCAGCCGCGGTATTTTCACCTAATGACAACAGCAAAATTGCCGCTTTATCAATGCCGCTTAATTTGGATTTTTTGGGTTCATCAGCCATTATCGTCAATCCAGTTTTTCACAAGTTGCGCCACCAGTGTAGGGTTGTTATTCACCACACCTTTAGCCTGTTCTAACTTTTTCACTTCACCCACAGTAGGCGGAGGTAATTCGAGATTATCATTACCCGACAGCACGACATGATCATCAGCCAGCCCACCCAGAGAACCAGCATCATCCAGCCCGCCCATATCAAGCTCATCGTTGTCACTTAAGCTGACCTCTTTAGCAGGCACACTGGAGAGCTTTTTCAAGGTTGGTTTAAGTACGCCAAAAATCAATAACAGACCAAGAATCAGACCGATAACCGGCTTAAGCAGTGATTGAAATAATTCAGTTTCATAAAAGGCTGGCGGCAAAGGCTCAGGTAATGTTTCACCCGTCATAAAGGGAAACGATTCTACACTCACTAAATCACCTCGTTGCACACTATAACCAATAGCAGCTTGCACCAGCCGACTGATTTGTGCCAGCTCGGCAGCAGAGCGTGGTATTTTTTGCCCTTCGTTGGCTGGGTCATTGATATGATCCAGTCCAATCGATACGCTGATACGTTTGATAATTCCGACTTGCGGCAAGATATGACTAATTGTAGTATCTAATTCATAGTTTCGCTCAGCTTCCAACCGCTTGTTTGTGTTACTGGTTGCGGCCTGCTGTCCTTGATTGTTATTTGCCTGTGCGGGTATTTGTGCCGCACCTGGAGGCTGGTTACTTAACGCTCCAGGAACGCCTTCGGCATTGCCCCCGTTGCGTGAATCATCAATCGTGCGTTCACTGCGCACCGCAGGTAAATCAGGATTGAATGACTGTAGTGTTTGTTCTTTTTTAGTGAAGTCCATATCAACATTGACTTGAACGGTGTAGGCACCAATACCAACCAAAGGCGTGAGAATTTCCTCGACTCTACTTTTAATATCTTCTTGTCGTTCACGCATAATTTTAAGTTCGCGATTTGATTCATTTTGTGAATGCGTCATGCTTCCCGAATGATACAGTCGCCCAAATTGATCGGTAATCGTCACTCGTTCACGTTCGAGGTTGGGAATACTGCTAGAAACCAAATCAACCATTGCCCCAACTTGCTCTTCGGACAATGCACCGCGTGAATATAAATTCAGTAACACCGATGCACTGGGCTTTTTTCTATTTTTAATAAAAGACGATTCTTTAGGAATAGCCAAGTGGACTTTAACGGCTTTCACCCCGTTAAATTGTTGTAGAGTTGATGTCAGCCTTAGTTCTTGATTACGCAGTAAGCGTGCTTTTTCCATTCGCTGTGACACACCAAACCCTGAGTCCTTTTTCAAATAAGGATCTTCTTCATTTTGTCCTACGGCAATACCTTGTGCGCCTAATTCTATTTGAATACGTTTGTAGCGACTCTGTGGAACCAGCACTCTACCAGTAGTATCAATGCGGTAAGGAATCTGCTGTTGCTCAAGGTAATTAATCACATCCATTGAGGCTTCAGGTGGCAAATTTTCCAGTGGTCTCATTGGCGGTTCGTTAGACCACAACGCAATAAAAACACCCAGTGCGATACTGGCGGCAATGGCAATCAGGATGCCCACCTGTTTTAGTGGTGCCAGACTTGTCATGCCGGGTAAAATCCCCGGAGAAGAACCGGAATCCACTTCTACCAAATCTGTCGATGCTGCTTCTGCCACTTTGACCTCTGAATGCTTTTTTTAATCACTTTTTGAGTAAACGTTTAGAGCGATTCTGTTAATTTAATTCACGCCATTGACAATTCACTTTGTTGACAATTTACCGCGGTTATCCATTTAAATCGGCATGTTCATAATATCTTGATAAGCCGACACCACTTTATTTCTCACTTGTAAGGTTGCCTGAAAAGCCACACTGGCTTTTTGTGATGCAATCACGGCTTTCACCAGACTAGCCCCGCCATCACCAGCTTCAACCTGAGTTGCCGCCATAGCCGATTGTTGCTGGTAGTGGTTCACTTTATTAATCGCACTGCTCAGTACATTGCCAAAATTATTTTGTGGCGTTTGATTAACTTCGGCAGGATTTGTAATTGCCGCATCACCACCCGCTTTCGCCATACGACTCAAGCGCTGCATTTGCGCCTGAATTAAGCTTTGATCAATCGATGTTTTCATGACAGATCTCCTTTACTGGGAATGTCGTAACCTAACTCACGCATTTTGGCGAGTTTGTAGCGAAGGGTACGAGGACTGATACCTAATCCTTCTGCGACATCTTTTTTCTTACAGCGATATTTTTCCATCGCTTCAATGATTAGTTGAAATTCATGGTGGAGCATATCTGAACCAAGTCGACTGGCTTGTTGACCATCGTTTGCTTTATCATCAGGGCTAGTTGTCAGCCACTCATTTTCAAATTGAATCTCATCGGCGGTCACTTGTTTATCACTTGCCAGCACGGCAATTCTTTGCACCAGATTATCCAGCTCACGAACATTACCAGGCCACGGATAAGCAACCAGTTTTGCTTTGGCATCATTGGCCAGGGTCAGTCCACCACGACTGTGTACAAACTCATTTTTAGCAAGTAGCGATTCGACTAACGGAATGATATCTTTAGGACGATCTTTCAACGCCAGACATTGAATGGGAAAAACGTTTAATCGGTAGTATAAATCTTCACGGAAGTTTTTATCGGCAACTTCTTGTTTTAAATCGCGGTTAGTCGTTGCAATAATTCTAACATCGAGTTTAATTGACTTTTTTCCACCTAATCGCTCAACTTCTTTTTCTTGAATTACACGCAAAATTTTTGCCTGCAACGCTAAATCCATTTCGGAAATTTCATCGAGTAACAAGGTACCTTTTTGAGCTTGTTCAAATTTTCCCATATTAGATTGATGTGCGCCGGTAAAAGCCCCTTTTTCGTAGCCAAACAATGTTGCTTCAAGCATATTTTCTGGAATAGCGGCACAATTTATTGCGACAAAAGGTTGTTCATTACGTGCTGAATTTTGATGAATAAATCGCGCCATCACCTCTTTACCTGCCCCACTTGGCCCAGACAATAAAACATTAGCATCGGACTGAGCAATTTTATGGGCATAATCGTAAAGTTTTTTGCTGGCAGGATCTTCAACTACAATATCGCCTGCCAATTTTTTAGGTAAATAGTTTTCAATCAGGCTGGTTAAGCGGTGTGCTTCAAATGGTTTTTGCAAATAATCACAAGCACCTAACCGCATAGCTTCAACGGCATCGCTGATATCACCATAAGCCGTCATTAAAATTACGGGGAGTTGCGCACTTTTACGGCGCACATTTTTGAGTAAATCAATCCCACTCATTTGCCCCATTTGCATATCGGTCACAACCATATCCGGTAAGTTATCTTCACTCAGCAAGTTCATGGCAGACTCTGCACAATCAGCCGACAGAGTATTGTAGCCTGATATTTTTAAACTGGATGTCAATGCTTCTCTTAACGCAGAATCATCTTCAACAACGAGAACACTAGAACTCATAAATTTTCTCCTGCTTGCTGGTAGCCTGATTGTTAGGGCTAGGATTGATAGAATTAAGACTTGTTAAATTTTCAGCAGTAACCGACAAAGGAATATTGACTCTGAAACAAGTACCTTGTGCCGAACTTGAATTAACCTGAATATTTCCCTGATGCTCAATAACCACACCATGAACAATAGCAAGTCCCAATCCGTTTCCGTTATTTTTACTGGTATAAAAGGGTTCAAAAATTTTCTGTTGCACCGATTTTTCAATACCACAGCCATTGTCACTGACTTCAATCAATAATGTTTTAGCGACTTGTATTTTTACTTTAATTTGAGGGTGTTTAATATTTTTGCACGCATCAACAGCATTCTCAATTAAGTTCATAACCGCGCCAAGTAATGCATCTTGGTCACCATGAATGACGGCGGCAGAATTTTGCGGAATATGACTAACAAAAGTGACCGGCAGTAAAAACTCGGCTTGATGGGCCATTAATTTTTGGTAAAAGCTTTTAACAGAAATAATGGATTTAGTTTTGCGCTCACCTTTTACAAAGTTCAACATGTCGGTTATCTGACGCTCCATATAATGTAAGCGCTCCATTAAACTTTGCGAAAACTCATGCTTCAATTGTGCCGCCAATTTTTCATCGGTTAAGTGTGAACCATATAAAATAGCTGCCGATAAAGGTGTTCGAATTTGATGAGCTAACGAAGCAATCATTTTACCCATGCTCGAAAGCTTTTGTTGCTGACTTAGTTCGGCCTGTAGTTGACGCGTTTTTGTCAAATCAGTTAAGACAACAATTTGACCGGGTTCAGCATCGAGCGCTTTAGTTTCAATATGGATTTTACGTCCGTCCTTTAAAGAAATTTGATGTCCATCATCATCTTGCGGGTCAAATGCACGACGAATAATATCAACCCAAAGTTGACCGAGCAGCGGTCGTCCTAATATTTCTGTTGCAACAGCATTGCAATCTTTAACTTTTCCCTGACTATCAATAACAACAACACCGGCAGGCATAATGGATAAAAGATTTTGTAATCGATCAGAAAGGGCGGCCTTTTCTACCAGTAGCTGTTGATTTTCTTGCATGGCAGATTGTTTTTCTTCGGCTTCATTTTTTAATTGACCGTTCAGCTTTTTTACCTGGGATTCCAGTGTTTGATAAGAATTAACAAATGATTTTGACAAGCGGTTTAATTCGGACATTACCGAGTCAAGTTGAATACCATTTTCCAATGTTACTTCGCCCTGAGTTGGTATTTCTGGAAAATAATTTTGGGCTGCTGAAGTCTGGTTGGCTTGTGGCATTGATCATTGCTCCAAAGTTTTAAACGGTGTCAATAAAATTACTTAATGACGAAATTTAATTTACTTAGAGCAATTACCGTGCCGATTTTAATTTTTATTATGTTTCAAAGAGTTAGAAAGATTAATTCATTAAACTAACAGTGAGGTGTCAATTAACTGGCTTTTTGTAAATGATATTTTCGCATTTTTTCAACCAGTGTTGTTCGTCGCATACCTAACCGTTTTGCTGCGCGGGCAACAACCCAGTCTTCTTCGGCAAGTGCTTGTTCAATATAGGAGATTTCAAGTTTAGCAACAAACTCTTTTAAGTTAACACCATTTTCAGGCAAATGTGCCAATGGCGCTTGTGGATCGACCGGAACTTTTAGTTTTTCTTTTTCAGTGACCATCGCTCTGCGATCAGCCAGCTCTGGTGTTGGGTAACTGGCAAGCCCCTCCGTTCTTTGATATTCGCTCGGTAAGTCTTTGACATCCACAACGCCATAAGGATAAAGAATACATAAACGTTCAATCAAATTGGCCAGTTCACGTACATTACCCGGCCACTGACATTGCATCAAAGACAGCACCGCATTAGGACTTAAACGGACTGATCCGCGTTTATCGTTTTCTAAGCGAGCAACCAGTTCATTGATTAATAGCGGCAAGTCATCAACACGCTGGCGCAGTGCGGGCATTTCTATAGGAAAAACATTTAGCCGATAATACAGATCTTCTCGAAATCGATTTTCACTGACTTCATTTTCCAAATCACGGTGAGTTGCGGCAATAATGCGTACATCAGCCTGAATAGATTGGTTACTACCAACTCGTTCGAAAGTGCGCTCTTGTAATACGCGCAATAATTTAACTTGCATCGGTAATGGCATATCGCCAATTTCATCGAGAAAAATTGTCCCGCCTTGTGCCAGTTCAAATCGTCCTTGTCGCGCCGTAAGCGCACCAGTAAAAGCCCCTTTTTCGTGACCAAATAATTCGCTTTCTAACAACTCCGCCGGAATCGCACCGCAATTTATCGGCACAAATGGTTTTTCAGAGCGCTCAGATAAATAATGCAGGTTACGTGCAGCCACTTCTTTACCGGTACCAGACTCACCTAAAATCAATACACTGGCATCGGTTTTAGCGACTTGTTCAATCAAGTGACGAATGTTTTGCATAGCATCGCTCTGCCCCACCATACTGCGGAAAAGTTCGAGTGATTTATTATCTTCGGTAAATGCATGTTGATTATCGCGGCAGTACTGGCATGAATGAATGGCTTCGAGTACTTCGTTGTGTTTTAGCGGCCAACTAATACGCCCAACGATTTGTCGCGATAATTGACTAGAAATACCGCCCGACATGGGGACATCATCGAGCATCAAAATGGGCATGGTTTCATCTTGCGCATGAATTTCGCGTATCAGGCTGGAAACCTCAGAGTAACTGGTCAGTTCACCCAACAATACGCCAATCAATAGTTCTGAGTTTTGAAAATGACTTTGCCAGTTTTCACTATTTGCTTCTTGGCAGGATTCGCCAACAAAATCAAATATGGTTTTTAAGTCGTGGCAGCGTTCCTTATCATCATCAATGATTAACAACTTCTTACTTTCTATCATTATTATTTCGTCCAGAAGATTACAACAATCGCTTATGAATTAATCAAAAAGAGAACTAATCGGTTTACTTAGCTATATTTCTAGTAAAATTACCGCTTTTTGTCAAAGTTTTGTCAGTGTTTATTTGTTTGTGTCAAAACTTATACAATTTCTGTGAATTTTGAATTGTTCATTTAACAATCAATCAGTCTGAGTATATAGAACTCTGTTTGATTAACTATATATCTTAATAACCAATATTGATTAAAGACTTTTCGATTATATGATTTTAGTATAGATGTTGAATAAATATTGAATATGTTAATCGTATCGAAGTCGAGGTTTGGGGAATTCGTTTTAGTTTAATTAACTGATTTAAATGAATTGATTTAAACCAGCAACCAATGGATACCACTAAATTCCTTGTTATCATTTTAAAACGGTTTCGACTAAAGCATATTCGCCTCACTTAAATCAAGCTGATATTTTGAGTTTTATTACTTTTTTATACCGACATTAATAAAGTTGCTGATGGGCGCTTTAAATCGTTTAATGATTGATTCATTATTGTGAAATTAAGCACCGTATTTTTTATTTTTAAAATGGCAAATACTGCTTTAGTGTAAGATAATTTTTGGTTGATTGAGTGAATATCATATTGAATCAGCATTCACTTTTCTAATCAATTGATCCTGTCGTCATATTGTCAAACTTAGTCACGCCGTTCAACTCGCCAGGGGGGATTTTTACGATTATCCCCCGCCCAATATAATTTTAATCGATTACCACTCGGATCCAGTAACACAGCTTCTCGCCACAAGTACGATTGATCTTGCGGTGCTTGAATAAACTCAAATCCTTTTGCTTGAAGTTGTTCAACCCAACTATCTAATTTTTCGGTTTCAAAGTAGATGACCGATTGGTTCGGTGTGACATGTTCGGTTAACGATAATGAAAAAGTGGCATCACCTTCGGGGCATTCAAAGCGGGCGTAATGCGGGGTATCGACAATCTGTAAAAATCCCATGCGGCGGTAAAACTCGGTGGCACATTGCATGTCGGTAACGGGCAAAGTAACTTGATTTAAATTCATTGGATGTCTCAAACCTTATTTTCTCAAATCTTATTCAACTAATAATACTTTATTGCATATTGAGTATTCTGAAAGTGTTGCATTAAGCGGGATATCTAGCAGAATATCAAGTGCTTTCCAGAGAGCCAATTAGTGCCGTTAAGAGAAACGCTACCAATACTAATACAATTGCAATTACAACACTCTAATTGATTATATGAATAATGAAATGCCGTTTTAGCTACAGGATAACGCCTTTCCAATTTCGGCTCTTATTAATTTCGGTGATTTTTTGACGAGGAAATGATAAATCGTATCGAATTGAGCAAAATCAAGTCAAAAGCGGTTATTTATTGACCTTTCGGCAAGTTGGCAGGCAAGGTTTTGCCTCTTGAGAGCGAAATTGCCGCTATTTTGTCATGACTTTTTTACGGGCAAAGAAAAGGGGTCGTCTAGCGACCCCTTACCGTACGACTGAAGATAAACGCTTTGCGGCTGTTCTCAGCAACCACTTGCTTTTATGCTTCGCGCTAAAGCCCTTATTTTAAGCTGTTCTCAGCAACTTAAGACTCAGACTAAAGCTAAAGTGTTCCGAAGAACTCAGCCTAAAACAATAAAGCGGAGATTTATCATGGGTAATGAACTTTCTTCATCAATATTGTCTTTAGCTGATTTACATTAAGCAATGCGTGTGCCAGTTTTTTTAATCAAACTCAAATTATCTTATTTTTGTTAATGTTGGTGCATTTCCAATAAGTACCCAATCTTTCATGGTGATCACCGGCATAAAAAAATATTAAAAAAATTTCAACGCTAATTAAAGTCGGATTTTTTGACGCCGATACAAGGTTTGAAGCGGATTTCTCACCCGCCTCGTCTTTAGCCGGTTATCTCAGTAAGCGTCTAAAGCCAATCTCTATTTCTCAGGTAGATGGTTACCGAAAGAATTATTCTCAGTTCTTCTTTCCCAATTATTTTTTATTTAATTTTTTACTCACGAACAGCATTTTTACCTCTGACCGCATGTTGTTTCTGAGTCAATAGATTAGGAGTTAATAAAATGGGAAACGTATTATCAACAAATGTTTCTTCACTGAATGCCCAGCGTAATTTAATTAATGTTAACGGTAATCTGGCGACAACCTTTCAGCGTCTTTCTTCTGGCCTTAGAATTAACAGTGCCAAAGACGATGCAGCCGGATTGCAAATTTCTAATGGCTTAACCTCGCAAATTAATGGTTTAACCGTTGCCTCACGTAATGCCAATGACGGTATTTCTCTGGCTCAGGTTGCTGAAGGGGCTTTGCAGGAATCAACCAACATTCTGCAACGTATCCGTAATTTGTCGATCCAGTCGGCTTCTGATGTTAATGGCCCCAGAGAACGGGCAGCCTTACAATCAGAAGTGACTCAATTAATTCAAGAATTAGGACGAATCGCTGAAACGACTCGATTTGGTAGCACCCAATTACTTGATGGCACTTTCAGTGCGCGAAATATTCAGGTTGGTGCCCAAGCCAACGAAACCATTTCGGTGAGCATCTCGGATGCCCGTGCAACCGCGCTTGGCAGCAATATACTAGTTGCTTCAGGCTCAATCCTGGGCACAACGGTTTCAACTGTTGCTAACGGGGTAGCCGCAGAGACTGATTTAGCCTTAACCACCGCCGAAGGGGGTACAGTATCTAATATCAGTTATCCGGCTAATGCCAGTGCTGCGGATATTGCGACGGCAATTAACAACGCCGCTAACGGAATCGGTATTACCGCAACTGCTTCTAACTCAACAACGCTGACAGGTTTAACGGCGGCAGGTGATGTGACCTTTACACTCAATGGGAGTGCTATCGCGGCAACCATCACTAATGCCAATGACTTAACGGCAATTGCAGCGGCAATTAATGGCTCATCAACGGCAACCGGTGTCACTGCCACTTTTGCCAACCCTAATAACCTGTCGACTCTTACCTTAAGAACCACTGACGGTCGTGATATTGCCTTATCAGCCTTTGCCAATGCAACCGCCGGTAATGACTCGATCACCATTGGCGGCAACACCCTGACTGAAGGGGGAACGATTATTGGTAATGTAGTGGGAACTGTTTCACTGGAAAGTTCTAAAGGCCAGATTACTACGGCCACTGCCAGTACAGAGGCTTTCCCTAATGCTACCTCGACCAGTAGTTTTAGTTCGGTCGAGAGTATTGATATTTCAACTTATGCCGGTGCGCAGTCTGCCTTAGCGGTATTGGATGCCTCACTTCAGAAAATCGATTCTCAGCGAGCTGATTTGGGTGCGGTACAAAATCGCTTCTCCAGCACGATATCAAATCTGGGTAGTATTATCGAAAACGCCTCAGCAGCCCGTTCACGGATCAGAGACACGGACTATGCGGCGGAAACTGCCGAGTTATCAAAAAGCCAGGTATTGCAACAAGCAGGACTCTCAATCCTGTCGCAAGCCAATGCTTCCAGTCAATCTGTATTATCTCTACTCCAAGGGTAGAACCATGACCGCTAATAGAGCCCCTACCGTACGACAACTTTAGGCGCATCTGACAAGGGTCTGTAATTTACAGCCCCTTGTTTATGCCTTAAAAATCAATACATTAAGTTTTTGAATAAAACTTTTCAGAAATTTTTTGTCGAAAAAATAAAGTCGCCATTTTCAGCGCCGATACAATCTGTGAACGCAAATTGTTCTCAGCAATATGCGGTCGGACAAATGATTGTTTCTCAGGCGATGATTTTTCTCAGACTTCACCTCTTTTGAAACCTTAATCTGTCCTGGAAAAACAGGTTTCTCAGGCTTGCTTTTCACACAAGACGCGGATGGCGAAAGCTATCTATTTTTTAAGCACTTTGTAATTTCAAATTTATTGAATATCAAAGGTTTAGGAGATTTATCATGGGTAATGTTATTCAAACTAATGTGTCGTCTATTGGCGCACAACGATCTTTATCAAAAACAAACGAAGCACTTCAAACAACTTTTCAACGACTGTCTACTGGTTTACGTATCAACAGTGCACGTGATGATGCTGCGGGTTTGCAGATTTCAAATAGCTTAACTTCTCAGATTAATGGTCTGGGCGTGGCAATTCGAAACGCAAATGATGGTATCTCTTTAGCGCAAACTGCTGAGGGTGCATTGCAGGAATCGACCAACATTCTGCAACGTATTCGTGACCTGTCTATCCAGTCAGCATCAGATGTTAACGGTACTTCAGAGCGTGCGGCACTTCAATCTGAGGTTACTGCGCTGGTAACCGAGCTGGGTCGTATCGCTGATACTACCAGTTTTGGTAGTACCAAATTACTAGACGGTACTTTCTCAGCCAAAAATATTCAGGTCGGTGCACAAGCCAATGAAACCATTTCGGTTACCGTTGCCAGTGCCAAAGCAACTGCTTTAGGTAGTAACGTGTTAACCAGTGCTGGTGGCTCAATTTTAGGAACCACTGTTTCTACCGTTGCTAATGGTATCGCGGCCGAAACTGATTTGTCATTAACTACACTTGAAGGTGGTACAGTAGCCAATATCAGTTATGCAGCCAATGCCAGTGCGGCAGATATTGCCACTGCAATCAATACCGCAGCCAGTGGAATTGGAATTACTGCAACCGCCAGTAACTCGACCACATTATCTGGATTGACTGCCGCGGGAAATGTCAGCTTCACATTAAACGGTAGTGCGATTGCCGCCACTGTTACCAATGCGAATGATTTGACCGCGATTGCTGCTGCTATCAACGGTTCATCATCTTCATCTGGAGTTACGGCTTCATTTTCTGATCCAAACAATCTTTCCAGTTTAACTTTGTCAACAACTGACGGCCGAGATATCGCGCTTTCAGCTTTTGCCAACGCAACAGCCGGTAATGATTCGATCACCATTGGAACAGATACTCTGACTGAAGGTGGTACTATCATTGGTAATACCGTTGGAACAATTTCTTTATCAAGTTCTAAAGGTCAAATCACCACGGCAACAGCCAGTACTGAGGTTTTTGCTGCAGCTTCTTCAACCAGTAGCTTCAGCTCAATCCAAAGTGTCGATATTTCAACGTATTCTGGTGCGCAATCAGCATTAGCAGTCGTTGATGCTGCGATTCAAAAAATCGATTCTCAGCGGGCTAATCTTGGTGCGATCCAAAACCGACTAGGTTCAACAATCGCTAACCTGGGTAGCATTATCGAAAATACTTCGGCTGCACGTTCACGTATCCGTGATACAGACTTTGCGTCTGAAACAGCAAACCTGTCTAAAAATCAGGTACTGCAACAAGCTGGGTTATCAGTATTGGCACAGGCAAACGCTTCAAGTCAGTCAGTACTGTCACTACTACAGTAAGTTAATGGTAGGCGTTTATCGAATGATTAACGTTTGGCGAGAAAGTTGGCTTTGGCTGACTTTCTCATTTGCTCTAAAAAGGTAAATTGCTATGGCTATTTATAATTTGTCAGGCAACTTTCAACCGCCTCAGGTGGATAGTGGCAGAGGTTTGCCGCAATCGAGCAATATTGCGCCTTCTAAAAGTAGTGAATTATCCAAAGTTGAAGTACAGGAAGTTTCTCGCAGTGATAATGTAACACCGCTCAACGTGGATAATCAAAAAGTAGCAAAAGAGGAAAAGACAGTAAAATTGACAGATTCAGTTCAATCACAAATAGAGGAATTTCAACAATTCACTCAAAGTATTGATCGAAGCTTGCAATTTAAAGTTGATGATGAACTGGGAGTAACCATTGTTAGGGTTATTGATCGAGAAACCGATGAGTTAATCAGACAGTTTCCGCCTGAAGAGTTAATCAACTTATCGAAACGGTTGAAGGAACTCAATGAAGAAGATTTTGGTAATAGCGGAATTTTACTTCAGGAGAAGGTTTAAATTGAGGAGGTCTGCCTCCTCTAATTTAAACCAGCTATTTTGGCGCAGTAATTGCTTTTACTTTAAGACGTTATTTTAGAAGTTGCTATAAAAAGTTGCTTTAAAAATTGGTTCAAACATGATTTTTTTAGCTCACGCGAATTGAGCTAAAGGGACAGCTATATCTTAAATCTGCTGCCCATTTGTAAAAATTATGTTTCAAGTAATTTTTAACGACACAAGCGTTAGAAAGACAGTTTTAAAAAAAGACTATCATCTTTCTGACATTAACGATTAACCAGCAGGTAAACATCATGGGATTAATCAGCATTGGCGGACTAGGATCGGGGCTCGATGTGAGAAGCATCGTTGATGCTTTGGTCACTGCCGAAGAAACGCCCAAAAAGAACAGTCTTGATAGGCTGGAAACTGATGTCACGCTGACGTTAAGTGGTCTGGGCTCGCTTAATTCTGCTTTAGATGAATTAAAATCAGCCGCACTCAGTTTAAGTTTGAGTTCTAATTATGCACAGCGAAAAGTTACCATCTCCGATAGCAGCTATTTTCAAGCAACCGCTTCATCAACGGCTACACCCGGCTCATATGCCATAGAAGTCGAAAAACTGGCCGTTGGCAGCAAGCATGAAACCTCTATTTTTACGGGTGGTGCAACCACCACATTTGGTACAGGTGGCAAATTGACCTTTACTGTTGGTGTCAATACCTTTGATGTAGACGTTTCAGCGACGGATGATTTGGAAGCCATTCGTGACAAAATTAACGATGCGACCGGTAATGATAATTTAGTCTCCGTTAACTTACTGAATAATGTTTCTGACGGTATCGATACCGGCAGTGTATTAACGTTTAATTCATCAACCACTGGTGCCGGTAATGATTTGGTTATCAGTTACACTGGTGATGCCGCACTAGCCGATTTAGCACCAGGAGTCGCTACACGCCCCGCCGATGATGCATCGATTAAAATAGACGGCTTAACCGCAACCAGTAAAACCAACAAATTTACCGATATCATTCAAGACGTCACTATTGATGTTAGCAAGGCCAATGCCGTTGGTACAACTGAAACTCTGGATATCAAACTGGATACCGATGGGACCAAATCTCTCATCACTGGATTTGTCGATGCATTTAATGCTTTTATTGAAGTCACCAAACAATTAGGTTCTGCCAATACGGATCAACCTGGATTGCTGGTTGGTGATTACACGCTGCGCCAGGCAGATTCTCAAATACGTAACTTGCTGTCTACAAAGATCAATTCGGCCACCAGTTCATTTAATACTTTATCATCGATTGGTATTTCAACAACGCAAAGTGGCCAACTGGAAATTGACAGCGATACACTCGATTCAGTCGTTAACAGTGACTTTGAAAAGCTGGATGAACTGTTTGCTGGCGATGACGGATTTGCTACCCAACTTAGAGATTTAATCGACAATTATACGGGGATTGATGGCATCATCACCACCCGCGAAGCAGCATTGAATGAGCAAATCGATAAAATTGCCGAAGAACGAATCAGTCTGGCCGTCAGAATTGAACAACTAGAGCTGCGCCTAACGAAGCAGTTTGCCACCATGGATGCAATCGTGGCGCAAATGAACAGTACACAGAGTTATATCGCACAACAGTTTGCAAATTTACCCGGATTTTCCGGTAAAAAAGAGTAATTAACACGATTAACGTCGTTACATGAATGATGGTTAATTCTCAAATAATATAGATGAGGTTGAAAAATGGGACTAACAGGTGCATCAGCATATACATCGATGAGTGCAACTACCGGGGTCGAAAATGCTGACCCTCACCGCTTGATTCAAATGTTGATAGACGGTGCGATTGAAAAAATTAATCGGGCGAAATTTTTTCTGAAAAATAATAAAGTCGCAGAAAAAGGTCAACATATCAGTTGGGCAATCTCAATTATTGGAGGGTTGCGTGGCAGCCTCGATCATGAAAAAGGTGGCGAAATTGCCAGTAATCTCGACGCACTTTATGATTATTGCACCGTAACTTTAGTAGCGGCAAATATTGAAAATGATGAGAATAAGCTCAATGACGTGCTTAAAATTATGCAACAAGTCAAAGAAGCCTGGGATGGAATTCGAGAGCAAGCACTTGAAGAGTTAAATAAATAAAGCTCAACCTATTAAATAAAGAGATAACTTATTGATGAATCACTTCTGCCAGCAAATATTCACCCTGAATCAGCAAATATTGGGTGAAGTTGAAAATGCCAACTGGGACAATGTGGCAGAAAAAACGGTTATTCGCCAACAAGTACTAGAGAATTTTTTTAATCAATCGGCCAATGATACCAATAACGCTGGTGTAAACAACATTAATGATATGTTATCAATAAAAAAGTCCATCGATGAGACGGATCAAAAAGTCAGAGCAGCCATAATTAAAGAAAAATCGGGATCAATTAAAGCCAGTATCAATTTACATAAGGCACACAACGCCATTAAAGCTTATAATAACCATCATCCCTCATCATCAAATGTTAGCTGATGTATGCATTCAATCAGACAAGCAAACTTAACTGACTTACAACAAATTACCCAATGGACAATCGCTCTGCAGCAACATGAAGACAGTGGCGAACTGGTGCTCCATGAACATTTTCAATTAAATATTCAGCGCTGGCTGGAAAATGAATTTGCCAACCCTAACTCCCTGTTTCTAGTCGCACAAAATATCGATAAACCCGTCGGCTTCATATTGGCATCAAGCACCATTAACGATAACGGTCTACTCAAACTCCAATTGAAAGGTATCATTCAATTACTATGGGTCGACCCCGCATATCGCCACCAACAACATGCTCGCAATTTAGTTAATCAGGTCATTGCCTGTTTTCAGGAAATAGGGATTGAATATGCCGAGTGTACTTATACCGCCAATAATCAAATGGCACATCAATTTTGGTCATCAATGGGCTTTGCCCCGTGCGCTATCAGTGCACGTAAGTTATTTTCAGCAACCAATTAAATTAAACAGCGGTAATCAACACTTATCAAAAAGCCCACCATAATCAGCTATTGTTTATCGTCGATTTTTCGGTAAAAAATATCGAGCCGAGGTACGGCTTGTTGACGTAATAAGCGAAAACCCGCCTTATGATATAGTTGTTTTGCTAAATAGTTATCAGGGCTTACAGCCAGTATTATTTGTTGATTGCGTCCATCGTCAATCACTTGCTGGACAAAATAATTGACCAGTGCCAAACCAATTCCCTGGCGACGAAATGCTGATTTCACAAACATTTGAATTAATGTACCCGCGCCATGAATTGCTTCATTATTTTTATTAACAAAAGTACAAATGCCAATCAGTTGATCATGTAGCCAAGCGCCAACAATAAATGAGTCGGTATCTTTCTCAATTAAACGCTTTTCAAAGGTCAGTTGTGGTTGCTGCGATTCAAAATAGTAATCGGCCTCGAACACGTCGGGATTTTCTCGCAAGCTTTGTAAACGGATTTCACGATACTTAGGCGCATCAAACGATTGTAACTGACGGTAAGAAACAGGCATTCAATTCTCAAAGTTAATTAATCATAACATCCACTATACCGCAATGAATTTGTTTTTTTAACCCCTCGTATAGCCCCATCGATTAATAATTGCGCACTTAAAATAGAAAAAATATCAAATAATTCTTATAAAAAGTTAAACAGATTTAATCCTTGTACGCGTACAAAAGAAGCTTGGGCGGCTTCTAAAATAACCAGTTGTTGTGAAAATCGTGTCGAGGCTTCAACCACATCTAAATCCTGCACATCGGAAAGCGCCGACTTGCTGGTAACAAGCAACGATAAGTTACTGTTATTTTCAGATTCAATCGCATTTAGTCGGCTCCCGATTTTACCGCGCACGACATCAATATTTTCCATTTGCTGATCGAGTGTTTCCTGCGCAGAATTAATCACGTTGGCAAAATGCGCGCGTGCTGCTGGCGTATCGACAAATGCTTCCGCTGCATCAATAACCGATTGAATCGTACTAAATAAGTCTTCGGCTGAACTTGGCGTTATACTAAATGTATCACCAGCCTCTGGTTGACCAGAAATACTGGTGGTAATACCGTTAAAACTAATCGCATCGCCTTCTTGCCAGGGTGTTGCAGCAATAATGGTGCTCCCTGAGGTATCTCCAGTGACAGTATAAGTTTTGACACCACTGGCATTCACCCCAAAAGTAATCGTGTAAGGCTCTGCTAAAAATGCGGGTGGCGCCTGATAGCTGCCGGTATTCATTAATCCTGTTCCAGTATTTGCTGCATTTGAACCGGTGACAAATTTACCGTTACCATTTTTGATATTCATAAAAACATCAAACCCGGGATCAGAAACCGGCGTTATAACACCACTACTGACTCGAATCACACGCTGATTTTGATCCCCGTTATAAATAACATTGTTATTGGCATCGCGCACAAAAGGCTGTGACTTGACTTTACTGCCTGCAAACAAATAGTCTCCGTTAGAATTTTGTGTATTAGCCAAACCAAATAGTTGCCCAAGGCGCTCATTAATTTCGACAGCAATACTGCCAATTTCCTCCTTGCCATAGGTACCATTCCCCATATTCACCATTAAACTACGAATACGAAATAAAATATCCGTAGTCCCCGTTAAAACGCTTTCCTCTAATTCGTTACTCGCTTTAGCCGCATCACCATTGACATTAAATTGTTCCAGTTGAGAAATTTCAGTTTGTAAAAAGCTAATCGAAGTCGCAGCAACCGGATCATCCGACGGTGTCAGCACCCGTTTTTGCGTCGCTAACTGTAATTGGGTATATTGAAGCTCAGCCTGGCGCAACAGCATTTCTCTGACACCAGCATTGGTCATTTGGGTAGTTGAGATTCTCATTACATTTTGCTCATTACGTTCTGCTTATTGCGTTTTGCTCATTGCGCTAAACTATTTACCATTAAAATCAATTCAGTTAACCACGCTAAAAACGCACTCAACTTGCCAAGTATTAATCAGTAAAGCTTTTATCTTTGATACGCGACTGACAGTGCTTTAATGCATTATTTTTTCGATGTTTCACACTCATCAGCGCACTGAATCTAATACCGTTTGAAATAAAGTTCTAGCAACATTAATGACTTGTGCCGAAGCTTCATAAGCTTGTTGAAACTTAATCAGATCGGCCGCTTCTTCATCTAGGTTAACACCCGAAACACTTTCTTTACGCTCATTAGCCTGAAACAATAAACTTTCTGCGGCATCTCGCTTAATTTGTGCTGACTGAGTTTTCACCCCAACGCTCGCGACAATTCGCCCAAATGCCTGTTGAAAATTGGCATTGCCGTTATCTAATGTATTGGCAAACTGTAAGTCGCCCAGTCGGGTAATATTGTCATTGTTACCACTGCCATTAGTATTGTAATTAATATCAAAGGTATCGCCAGGCTGCGGAGCCCCATCCAATGTTATTTCATAGCCATAAGTATTAAATGGTGCGCCAGCTAGTGCCAACATATTATTTTCCTGATTTGCAACAAACCCCGTTAAACCACCAGCAATTAACACCGGAGATCCCGTTGTCATATCATAAACTGAAAATTCACCCGGCGTTGCATCAAATTCAATGCGAATGGGCGGAGCTAAATTTCCTGGCGTTGTCGTAAACTGAGCCGTTGTTGTGTCAGTTACATTAATTGATTTAATTGCACCGGAGCCGATGTTACTAATTGCTTGTTCACCGCGTATTGGCGACGCGGCGGCAATTTGCTCCGCATTGGAAATTAATACATCAAAATCACGCGCAAAATTTCGGGCGGGTTGCAACTCGAAAGCATCGGCATTATTCGGCACGCCTGATAAAAAATTAATCGTAAAACCTTCTGCCGCAATTTGAACTGAATCTGGTAATACCGCTGGCGGGGCAAATGTAGCTAAAGTAGTTTCAGTAGTTTGATCGATTAATTGATAATTACCACCAGAAAAATAAAGTTGATAGTTAGCATCACGAAGTAGCGAAGGATCATCAATGGTTAAACTGACTGCCGCATTGCCAGTATTATTTCTACCACTAATTACGCGAGAAAGCTCTAAACTTGATTCATTAATATCGGTAAAAAAGTTACCCCCCAATTCATTATTCAGATCCATTCCCAGTTGATGTTGTGCATTAAAGGTACTAGAAATCCCCATCGCAACACGGCCCAAGGTATAAAAGGCGGGTTCTATAATTTCATTAACCGTGTCGAGTAATCCACCAATTTCTCCCCCTTTTACATTTCGGGTTATATCAATGCTTGATGATCCTGAAGTAATATTTAATTTGCGACTACGGGGATCTAACGGATCAACTACCGATGTGAGTTCGTTAGCCAAACTGCCCACCACTAATGCTTGCCCGGTCCCAATAAACACATTTACGCTACCATCAGATTGTTGTAGTGTTTGTACCGCAACCAGTTCACTTAAGCGAACAATTTGACGATCTCGCTGATCTAATAAATCTGGTGGAAAATTTCCAGGAGAGCCGGCAATCTGATTATTTAAATTGGCTATCGAACTGGCTAATGTTGAAATTTCTTTGGCAATCGAATCAATACTACCATTGATTTCTGAAATTTGAGTTTCTAATTGTGCATGCACCAAATCAAACCGAGCAACCATCATTTCAGATTCACTTTTTAATACTTGTCGAGCCGGAATTGAAGCAGGATCATTGACCACGCCTTGTAGCGCTGTAAAAAAATTCTGAATCGCATTATTGATACCGCTATCACTATCAGCAAGCAAACCATCAACCCTTTTTGCTTGAGTCAAATAGCTCTCATAATTATTAAAGTTGGCCGTTGCCGACTGCACCTCTAATTGCTGAGACTGGATAAATATGCGTTTGATTACCCCAGCTTCTACGCCAGTCCCTACATAATTGCCACCAATAAATTGAGGTATTCGCGCAGTTTGATCAACTCGTTGACGGGAATAACCGTCGACGTTGGCGTTAGCTATATTGTGTGAAGTTGTTGCGATTGACGCTTGATTGGTTAGCAACCCTGACACACTGATATCAAATATATTACTCATGATCAATTACCTTTGTTATTCTGACTCACTGTCAATTGACTCAACATTCAGTTCAGTTTGTCCTTGATAAATTCGCATAATTTTTTGCGCATATTGCGGATCCGTTGCATAACCTGAATTTTGCAGCGCATTTAAATATTGTTCGGGATTTTCACTTACTTCCAATGCTTTTTGATAACGCGGGCTTTGCGTAACAAAATTCACATAATCTTGAAATGATTCGGCAAAATTTTCATATTTTCGGAAACTGGCATTAACTTTTTTAAACTGTTGCTGCGTCACTTCCAAAGTATCAATATTAATCACCTCACCTTCCCATTGTTTGCCAGCTTTAATTCCGAAGAGATTATGCCCTGGCACGCCTTGTTCATCATGCATAACATATTTTCCCCAGCCAGTTTCCAGCGCAGCCTGTGCTAGCAGCACCTTTGGATCAACTGACAGTTTTTTTGCCGCTTCTGTGGCATAAGGCAACAAGGTTGAAACAAAATTTTGAACCGAGTCAAATAAAGCACGTTTAGTGGGCTTCAAAGCGACCTCATTGACTTTTTTACCGAGCGTTTCGGCTTCTAAAGCAACTGAATCTAACGAGCTTGTTGTGACCAAATTGGTATTCACATCTTCTTTTTTCAAATATTCTATTTTCGAAATTTCTGCTTTTAATGAGTCTGAATTCAACGCAGCCGATTGCACTTTCACTGAGTTAGATAGCATTGCTTTATTTGCAGGCAATATATCCGTTGGTATTCGAGCTGACGGATTAATTTTTGACGATTTAGATGCGAGCTGTGTCTGAGGTATAGCCGGCATTACTGACTGCATGGTATTTTCTGGTGCGCTTTGAGTAAGTTGTGACAACATTAAATCAGCAATACCGAAGTGACCTTGCTGCGACAGTTCAACGGCCATTTGCTCATCCAGCATTCCAATAAACATTTTTTCCTGTGGGCTGGAAAAAGGTGATTCATCACCAATCACTTCACTGGCCTGACGCATCGATTTAAGCATCATATTCATAAAGAATGATTCAAATTCCTTTGCCGCTTTTTCAATAGCCCCTGACTCATCCACTTTTCCCTGGCGACGAATAGCATCCAATGAATTGAGATCATTGTAAATGCTGGCGCGATCCATCCCCTGCATATTCATAGATTGAGTCATAAAATCTTTCATCAGATTACCACCAGCTCACCACTGATAGCTCCAGCTTGTTTCAATGCTTCGAGAATCGCCATCACATCACCAGGTGCTGCCCCCACGGCGTTAACGGCTTCAACTAATTGCTGCAAAGTTGCCCCAGGTTTAAAGTGAAACATACGATTATTATCTTGACTGACTTCCAGTTCACTGTTGGGCGTTGCAACGGTTTGTCCTTGAGTTGCTAATGGGCCAGGTTGACTAACATCGATATTTTCTTTGATTTTAACAATTAAGTTTCCATGAGCCACCGCGGCTTCTTTTAAATTTACATGTTTACCTATTACAATAGTTCCAGTACGCGAATTGACCACAATGCGCCCAATTGACTCGGCAGGTTGTACTTCAATATTTTCAAGCACCGATAAATAATGAATACGCTGCGCAGCATCGCGAGGTGCATTAACTTGAATCGATGTTTGATCAATGGGTTTAGCTGTTTGACTGCCAACCAACTGATTAATTGCTTTAGCGACTCTCACCGCCGTTGTAAAATCAGGTTTGTTTAAATTAAAAACCAAATAGTCATGACTTAAAAAATTGGTCGCCACCATTTGCTCAACGGTTGCACCATTGGGTACTCGACCTACCGTCTGATGGTTCACACTAATCTTTGAACCGTCAGCACCTAACGCACCAAACCCACCGACAATTAAATTGCCTTGTGCAATCGCATAGGTTTTACCATCAGTACCTCGTAGAGGTGTCATCAATAAGGTACCGCCACGTAAACTTTTTGCTTCTCCCAGGCTACTCACAGTAATGTCAATTCGCTGACCCGCTTTGGCAAATGCCGGCAACGTTGCATGTACCGCGACGGCAGCAGTGTTTTTAAGTTTTAATTGACTACCTTGTGGTACATTAATTCCAAATCTGGCCAGCATCGTACGAAAGGTTTGTTCTGTGTAACGAGTTTTTTCACCTGTTCCATCCAATCCAACAACTAATCCATAACCAATTAACTGGTTTTCACGAACGCCTTGAACACTGGTAATGTCTTTTAGTCTTTCAGCCAAAACAGGCAGACCAAAACAACCTAGCGATAGAATTAAAACGAGATAGAATCTTTTCATTAAATTAACCTGACGTTGTAAAATACTTTATTCAATTAGCCTTTTGTTTCATTTAAATATTTTTTCATTTAACATGTCTTTAATAAAAATAATTTCAAGCTCTTAAGCTTCGCTTAAAAAGGCCACCAACCCGAGTTAAAAAATCGTGTTAGCCAACCTGCTTCGTTGGCTTCAGCTAATACACCTCGTCCACCATAGGATATTCGAGCATTGGCGATACGTGTGGAGAGTATCTGGTTATCTTTATCGATATCTTCTGGTCGAACAATGCCTGCAACACGAATAAATTCGCTCCCTTGATTCAATGCGATCCACTTTTCTCCCTTAACCATTAAATTGCCATTCGGATAAACCTGATGCACAGTTACGGTAATGGTACCTTGAAGTTGATTGCTTTGTGCCGAGTCAGTTTCTGCTTTAAAACTTCGTGTTTGTGCACCACTGGTAACACTTAAGTCAGGCATACCGCCACCCACCGACAAAATATTACCAAACACTGAAGGTGCGGCCAGCGCCGTATTCGAATCCTTTGCCAACTCGGTGTCGGCGGTTTTACTGGCGTTGGTATTTTCGGTGAGAACGATGGTAATGATGTCTCCCACGCGCAACGCTTTTTTATCTTGAAATAACATTTGCGCCGATGCAGGACTGTAAATAGCGCCGGGATTAGTTTGACTGGTATCCGTCATCTGTGGATAAGCAGGCGCCCATTGTGGATCATTCATCATCGCATCTTGATAAATGGTGGTGCAGGCCGATGACAGCAAAACCAGTATTGATAAACCCATATATTTTAGCAGACGAATCATTTTAACTTTCCCGTTATGTCGATGGACTAAAGTGTTTGATTAATGAACTGCAACATTTGATCCACTGCCGATAAAACCTTGGCATTGGTTTCATAAGTTCGTTGAGTTTCGATCATGGCAACCAGCTCTTCGACGGTTGAAACATTGGATGTTTCTAATTGTCCGCCACGCAGCGCGCCAATACCATCGAGTCCGGGTGTACCAATTACCGGTGCGCCGCTACTGCCCGTTTCAACATATAAGTTTTCACCAATAGGTTGTAGTCCGGTAGGGTTAATAAAATCGGCCAGTTGCACAGTCCCTAAATTGGTTGGGGCTGCCTGCCCAGGTTCTTGCACGGTTATCGTACCATCGGTGGAAACATCCATACTGATAGCCGTTTGCGGAATGGTGATTGCGGGCTGCAAAACATAGCCGCTTCCTTGGGTAACAATTTGCCCATTTTCATCGAGTGTGAAATTTCCCGCACGAGTATATCCGGTTGACCCATCGGGCAATAAGATTTGAAAAAAACCATTCCCTTGAATCGCCATATCAAGCTGGTTTTCAGAGGTTTGAAAATTTCCCTGCGTATGAATTTTTTGAGTTGCTACCACCTTAACACCAGTCCCAATTTGTAAGCCCGATGGTAAGCGAGTGTCTTGCGAAGAATCAGCGCCGGGCTGGCGTAAGTTCTGATAAAACAGGTCTTCGAATGCAATACGAGATTTTTTAAATCCAACGGTGCCAGCGTTGGCAAGGTTGTTGGAAATCACAGCCAGATCTTTAGTCTGTGCTTCTAAACCGGTTTTGGCGATCCATAGTGCAGGGAGCATATTGTTTACCTCTTTATCTTAAATTAGCCGAGCAATCGATTGAAAATTGTCATCAAAAAAATCAAGCTTGATGAGGTCTATCAGTGACGGCTTTACCACAATTTAAGATTAAGGTTGCAATAATCGATCCAATGCTGCGCCTCTTTCTTCAACAGAGGACATTAATTTGACTTGCACTTCAAATTGGCGGGATAAAGTAATCATATTAGTGAGCTCTTCAACCACACTCACATTGCTTGACTCAAGCATTCCGTTTTCTAAAGTAACGGCAGCATCATTGGCAAAAGGTTCATCGTCAAGACTATAAAACAAACCTTGTTTATTTTTTTCAAGGGTTGCCGGATCAGGATTGACCAAGCGAATACGATCGATGACAGCCAATGCATTTGCCTCAGCACCGAGTGGCAATATAGTAATCGTACCATCTTTGGCAATATCGATTTTTTCAAAAGGCGGCAGAGCAATTGGTCCGCCCTCACCCAATATTGGTTGACCAACGGCATTAACCAGTTCGCCATTGGCGGTGATGTTTAAATCGCCGCGTCGTGTTAGCAGCTCTTGTCCTTCTGCATTTTGGGTAACAAACCAACCTTCGCCACGTATGGCAATATCAAGGTTGCGTCCAGTTGTCAACATTGCCCCTTGTTCAAAGTTATGCCCTGGCCGTTCACTCATCGCGAATGCGCGTGTTGGTAAACCTTCACCATATACGGGCATCGAGCGAAATTGTGCCAAATCGGCCTTAAAACCCGATGTTTTAGCGTTCGCAAGATTATGCGCGGTGTTTGCCTGAGCCAAAGACGTTTCTCGGGCACCCGTCATGGAAATATAAAGCATGTTATCCATATTGCGCTCCTGATCATTGTTTAACTGGCATCCATGCGTTTAATAAAAGTGGTGATATAATTTTCACTTTCTATTGAATATCTGACTCAAAATAAAACACAATTTTAAATGCAACTTTAAGACCAGCAATTAATTTCAACGTTTAAAATAACATCACCATTTGATAACTATCGGTTTAAAACAGTTCATTACAATACAGCGGCTTCAATCACTAAAGCCGCAGAATATTTTATATAATTGACGCTTTCATATTGTGAGAGTTTTACTTTTCATCAACTTCCTTTTTAAATTTATTTAAAAGTAAATTAACGAATATTAATAATCGCCTGAGTAATGGTATTGTTAGTTTCAATAGATTTGGCATTGGCCTGAAAGTTTCTTTGTGCCGCAATCAAATTAACCAATTGCTCGGTTAGATCCACATTGGAAACTTCTAATGCACCCGAACGAATTTGTCCAAAACTCGATGTTAATGCTTCACCGGCCAAGGGCGAACCTGAATCAATAGTGTCTTCCCACGAGTTATTACCAATTTGCGCTAACCCTTGTGAGTTTTGAAAACGAGCCAAGGCAATTTTTCCTAATGCAGTAGTTTGCCCATTACTAAAGTTGGCACGCACTACACCAGTATCGGAAATTTCAACCCCGGTCAATCGACCAATAGGAAAACCATTTTGGTTTAAGACATTCACTGTAAAAGGCGATGAAAATTGAGTTGTACCATTGTTGGCGTAATTAAACCCAATAATCTGATTGGGATCAGAACCATTTAAAAAGTCGATTGCTTCGGTTTGTATGGGGTCAGGTGTATTAGATAAGTAGCCACCCGAATTATCAAAATCGGTCACATGATAAAGTTGTCCACCGGCACCGACAGCCCCACCAGTAATATCAATCGGCAAAGTTGCACCGGCAGAATCGGTTGTGTTGTAGTAAGTTGCCCATTGGTTATCAGCCACTTTAACATAGTAAGCAGTTACAACATGGCTCTCACCTAGTGAATCAAATACAGTTAATGACGTTGATGCATTAAAAGTCGAGGGTTGGAGTGGATCAAATGCTAATGGATCAAGATTTCCGGCGCTCGCAGGTAAGTTAACCCCAATATCAACTAATGAGGTCACTGTTGGTACACCAGCAGTCTGTGGCAGTTGCAGCGGAATAGTACTGGATAAACTGGTTGCAGTTACTGTGCCATCAGCATTTACCGGAAACACTTGCAACCTTGCGCCGGCATTACTGACTACAAATCCATTGTTGTCGACTCCAAACTCACCATTACGGGTAAAAATGGCGTTATCGTTGTTTTCACCAGGAGAGAGAATAAAAAAGCCCTCGCCTGACACCGCCAAATCGAGGGTATTGGCAGTAAACTCAAGGTTTCCCTGATTAAATTGCTGGGCCACATTGGCCAGCAACACCCCGTTACCAATATTGGTACCCGAACTTCCGAAAGAAGTTGTCGAAAATATATCGGCAAACTCTGTTCGGGATTCTTTAAACCCCGTGGTGCTCACGTTTGAAATATTATTTGCAGTGACATTGAGTTCTGCCTGCGCCGCATTGAGACCACTTAACGCTGTATTAAATGACATAACTTCTCTCCTGTTTAACCAATCTCTTTTACTTCATTAAAATCTATTTGATTCAGCCCGGTTAGGTTGAGCAGAATCCGCCCTTCTGAACCGCCAAGGTTGACACTTTCAACTCGTGCAACCATCGAGGTTTTTAATTGCTCGGTTGAGCCTCCGACTTGTCCATAAGCGGCAACAATATAATTGCCGGGTGGCATTCTTTCGCCGTCATTGTTATTACCATCCCAAATAAAATCGATATCACCGGCTTCTTGCGTGCCAACTTCAATACTGCGGATAACTTGACCGGCAGGATCTTTAATTTCAAATCGAATATTGGTCGTGGTTTGGTCCAAATTGAGCTGGCCGGCCATCACCGACTCATTCATCAAATAACCTTCGTTGCCTTCAATTAATACATTACGCCCAACGAGAGCTGATGCTTGCAAAGCCTGATTTGATGTGAGTGAGTTTGATAACTCGCCAAACCGGTTAACCAGCGTTTGCAAACTATCCAGACTGGCAAATTGCGACATTTGCGAAATAAATTCTTTATTGTCTACCGGTGATAATGGATCTTGCGAAGCCAACTGAGTAGTGAGCAGTGCCAGAAAATCAGACTGTCCCAGTTCTTTTTTAATTTCGCGAGTTGGCGCCGTATGTGTAGTTAACCCCATATCGGCATAGTTGGTTGTATTTACTGGAGATGTCATCGTTAATCTCTCTTCAATTAGCCACGAATTACTGACCTAAAGTCAGCGTTTTGCTCAGCAGGTGTTTAGTCATGTTGGCAACCTGCACATTCGACTGATAAGAACGTGATGCCGAAATCATATTTGCCATTTCTTCAACCAGGTTAATGTTAGGGGCATACACATAGCCATTTTCATCTGCCAGTGGATTATCGGGCTGGTAACGTGCAACAGGTTCGGCTTGACTTTCGATAATGCCGTTAACCTTCACACCAGCTGAGGCCTGATCGTCCGATGAATGACTGGCAATGCCATTTAAAACAGCCTGAAATACCGGATGACGGGCTCGGTAAGTTTGTTCAGTGCTGCTAGCAATACTATCGGCATTAGCAATGTTGCTGGCGGTAGTATTCAGACGCACACTTTGCGCTGCCATACCTGAACCACTGATGTTAAAAATATCGTAAAGCCCCATGTCTTTCTCCCATCACAATGATGTTGTTACTCGCCTTTAAGTGCTTGCATCAAGCCCTTAATTTTGCCATCTAAAAAACGCAAGGTAGCCTGATACTGCATGGCATTTTCGGCAAATTTAGTTTGCTCTATTTGCGCATCAACCGAATTACCATCACCGGTATCAGGTTGAAAAGGAATTCGATAAGACAGCCCGGGGATTTCTCGACCAATCTGACTGTCCATATGTTTATGAGAGGTTTTTACCAAACCACTTTGCATACTAGATTGCGCTTGTAACAGGGCACTGGAAAAATCAATATCTCTGGCTTTAAAATTTGGTGTATCCGCATTGGCCAGATTATTGGCAAGCACTTGCGCTCGTTGTTCGCGAATATTTAACGCGGCTTCGTGAATACCAAATGCTTTTTCAAAATTGATCGACATTGTTTTTCCTGATTTACCGTACTTACGTTTCTTTGCCCGAAACTTGCGCATCACCAATGGGATACACTCGCTTGAAATTACTGGCCTCTGACCGCCGTTGTTTTCAATCAAGGATATTTTTTGCAATCACTGTGCCAAGGTTAAATTCGAGCAGCAATCCACACATTCAAAGGCTTTGGCTGGTAACCAGGAAGTGGAAACAGGCAAATGCGGCAATTCACCACCGGATAAGCGGCAATTCGACAAAGCTGTTTATATCTCAAAAATTTATAAAATAACTTTTTAAATTTTTCTGTTGATATATCTCAATATTGGCTATCTCTTGCCATAAATATCTTCTAGCTTTATTAAATTGAATCAAGTTTTTTAAGCACTGATAATAAATCAACCAGGAGAAAATAATGGCTTTCGGAAGTAAAATACAAAACACAGTATTGGCCGTTTCATTGTGTATTAGTGGCAATTTAATGGCCGATGATGATCGATATATTATTCAAGTTGACTCGGGTAATCGAGCCGCGGCGATAGCTCAGGCTAAAAGTGCTGGCGGTCAAGTTCATCTAAAATCTGATGAATTTATTGCCGTGACCTTTAAAGGAAAAAAGCTTGAGGATGTTCAGGGACTGCTTAAGAATAATCGGGCAGTTCGTAAAATAGAGATAGACCAACGACGCTACCCATTGGCAATCTATAATGACGATGCGGGCGACCCCAATAGTGAACAAATTACTCCCTATTCGATTTACCAGTCTCAAGCCAATCAACTGACTTTGCAACCTGGCCAAAAAGTTTGTGTGATTGACTCAGGTATCGCTGGTGATACGGGTGAAACTGGTGGTAGAAATGAAGATTTTAACTGGGCAGCCATTACCGGCGATAGCGACTCAGGCACCAACGACTGGTTCAGAGATGGCGGTCCACATGGAACCCATGTTGCAGGAACCGTCGGCGCACAAGACAATGGTGTCGGCGTTGTTGGAATGGCGCCTGGGGTTCCCATGCATATTATTAAGGTGTTCAACGATAGTGGATGGGGTTATTCATCAGATTTGGCTTATGCAGCAGGCAAATGCGGCGCGGCTGGTGCCAATATCATTACCATGAGCCTCGGCGGTGGCGGTGCCAACTCGACCGAAGAAAATGCATTTAATGACTTTGTGGCCAATGGTGGACTCGTATTAGCTGCGGCAGGTAATGATGGCAATAATGTGCGTTCGTATCCAGCTGGTTACAAATCGGTAATGATGATCGGTGCGAACGACAACAACAACCAAATCGCTTCATTTTCACAATTTCCCAGTAATACCCAAACTGTTGGTCGCGGTAAAAACCGATATGAAGAAACCCATGATGGTTATGGCGTCGAAGTGACCGCCGGAGGTGTGGGCGTACTTTCAACTTACCCTGCGGGTTCGGCGACTTTATCAAATTTAAGTGTTGGTAATACCGCACTAACCTCTTCGGCCTTTGAAAACAGTGGCAATGCGGCCGGACAAACATTTTTTATGGGGCTAGGCGAAACAGTTGATGCTGGTGCTAACGGTAAAGTTTGTGTGATTGATCGCGGCAACATCAGCTTTCAAGACAAAGTACTAAATTGTGAAAACTCTGGCGGTATTGGGGCAATCATTATTAACAATGAACCCGGTATGTTATTCGGGACCTTGGGCGCTCCTAACAATACAACTATTCCTGCAGTGGCAACAGCCCTCGAAGATCGCACCGCTATCCTTGGCGCAACCACCGCCAGTTTATCGGTAGGCGCATCTGATTATGGATTTATGGATGGCACTTCAATGGCAACCCCTGCGGTTGCGGGCGTGGCGGCATTAGTTTGGTCAAATCATCCCAATTGCAGCGGTGAAGAAATTCGCAATGCGCTTAAACAAACCGCCGAAGATCAGGGTACACCTGGACGCGATGATTACTTTGGTTATGGGATCGCAAAAGCTAAAAATGCCTCTGATTATTTAGCCGGACAAACCTGTGGCACCACACCTGGCAGCAATCTACCACCAACAGCGAGTTTTAGTGTTAACTGTAACCAATGGCAGTGTAGTTTTGATGCCGCCAACAGTAGTGACAGCGACGGTTCAATTGTCACTTATAGCTGGCAATTTGGTGATGGTAGTTCGGCAACAGGCATTAGCACCAATCATACTTATTCGGCTAATGGTAATTACAGTGTAACTCTAACAGTAACCGATAATGAAGGGGCAACTGGATCGCAAACCCAAGCCGTCTTTGTTTCTGATGGCACCGGCAGTGATTTAATCCTCAGCGGCTCACGCAGTGGAAACGGTAGAGAAATTACCATTAACTGGAGCGGCGCGGCGACGGCCAATGTTGATATTTATGTTAATGGCAGTTTTAATAATACAACGCCCAACGATGGCTCAGCAACTTACCGTGTGAATCGCAACAGTAGTTATACCTTCAAAGTGTGCGAAGAAGGCTCAACCCAAAGTTGCTCTAATGAGGTAACCTTGTAATTCAATAACACCAACTTATTTTTATCGCAATTTGAAGCCTCGTTTTACGAGGCTTTTTTCTTGGCGGTCAATTGCTTTTACCTGATTCCCAACCAGGTTCATATAAATATTTGTCAAAAATATTGAATTCATGGTATCGTCCTCCGGTTAATATATATTTCGATAAAAATAAAAGGGAAGTCGATGTTTAATCTAATCAAAAATGCCATCATCGTTGGCTGTTTAATTTTTATTTTGGGATGCGGCGCAAACAAGGCGCTCATTAACAAAAAACTAACCAACCATCAAAGTAATCCACCTACTGAAATTGTTGTTTTGCAGCCGGATGTTAAGGTCTTTCGTTTTACCGCAGGCGGTGCAGTTGAAGAAGTACCAGAATGGGGTCAAATGTCAACTCAATCATTCAGCTCAGCAATTAATCTTTTACAAAAAGAAAGACAAGATATTCAAATAAAAAACCACCCACAACTCACCGCTGAAGAGCAAAAAATACTCGATGAACACATTGCACTGTATCGTGTTGTTGGACCTGCTGCGGTAAATTATGGTGCAATGTGGGACCACAAAAAGAAAAACTTCGATTATTCAATTGGGCCAGGGTTAAGTTTTTTACGAGAAAAAATCAACTCCGATACGATTTTGTTTATTAATGCTGTTGATGTACGTTCAACCGGTGGCCGGGCCGCACTCGCCGTTGGCGTAGCCATATTAGGCATAGGCATCCCAATGGGCGGCAGTAATATATACATGAGTATTGTTGAGCTTGAAACAGGCGATATCTTGTGGAGTTCAAACGACATATCACCACCTAACTTTGACAATATCCAATCTCTCAAAAAATATTTTGGTAGCTCAGTTGATGATTATCTTGCTTTTTATCAACCCTCAAAGAAAAAAGTTGCACAGTCGAAAAAGCAATCCAATTAGGTGATCACTATGAAAAATAATTGGTTATCCTTTATTAGTGCTTTTGGTTTATTTTTTATCATAGGATGCAGTTCAAACCTGAAACCCTTTCAAAATAAAGGGCAGGTTTCAAATTTAAGTTTTGATGAAAAATTAATCTGGCATCAAAGTGAAGAATTCGAAAAAGAAGCAGTAAATGGCAATCATATTTATGAAGATCCAGCACTTGAAGAGTATTTAAATAATATTTTAAATCGTCTGTTTCCTGACTATGTCGATGTAATGCGAATTAAGATATTAAAGTCACCTTCATATAACGCTTTTGTTCTTCCGAACGGAGCCATTTATATTAACCTGGGACTTTTGGCAGCCTTTGAAAACGAAGCACAAATTGCCTCGGTTATTGGGCATGAGGGAACACACTTTATTCAAAAACATGGCGCAATTCAATATCAGTCGGTGCAATCAGCACGAGCGATGAGCACCTTATTAATGGGAATCCCCATTGCTGGATTGCTAAGTGTTCTGGCAAATACTTCATCTATTTATGGTTACTCTCGAAAAGCTGAACTGGAATCGGATCACAAGGGTTTTGAACGACTGGTTAAAGCAGGCTATGCACCAGATGCAGCAGCTAGTGCTATGCAAAAGTTACTGATTGAAGTGAAAGATAGTAAAACAGATGAACCATTCTTCTTTTCTTCGCACCCCAAGTTAGAAAAGCGAATTACTTTATTTAATAAAATGACAAAAGAAACAACCAGTCGGTCTAACTTTTTAGGCGAAAAAAACTATCAACAGTTCATTAAAAATATTCTACAGGATTCAGCACGATTACAATTAGAATTTGGGCGATATAACAGTCTGATTTCATTATTAAGTAATGAGCAGAGACAACAACGATATGGTGGTATTGGTTATTATTATCTAGCCGAGGCCAAGCGAAAAACCTCAGCAGATAATGATGAAATTATCAAGTTCTATCAAAAGGCGATTGAGCTTTCACCTGAGTTTACTGAAACCCATAAAGATTTAGGCTTGTATTTTTACAAACTGAATAAATACACAGAAGCCAAAAATCATTTAACCTATTATCTTAAAAATACTCAGTCAACCAAAGAATTGAAGCTGGTTGAGTACTATTTAAATAAATTAAGCAAGGAATAGACAATGTTAAGAATATTTACCCAGATTGTTATCGCACTACTTTTATCGACTATAATGGGTTGTGGTGGCTGGAGCTATATCAAAAAGGAAAAATCTGAAAAAATCAATAACCAATATGAATTTATGCTTCCTAAAGGATGGATGGTTATAAAATCAAAAGAACACGTTACTCTTACGCGTGATGCAATTTCACTGCAATCTATTACAGTCAGTTTTACTGCAAAGAAAAAAGCATTTGAAACTATCAAACAGGATTTTCCTGAAAATGCCCTCCCCTATGAAATTGCAGAGCTTTATTTAGCAGAGTACAAGGCAAGAAATCAGTCAATGACTATTGATACCTCAGAAAACAATCCGAAGTCGATTGCCGGCAATGATGGATTTCAAATATTTTTGGATACGCAAAATAGTGATGGTGTTCCTTACAAACTGATTATTTCAGGCTTTGCTACTAAAAATGGTATTTACACTCTCACTTACATCGCACCAAAAACCCGTTTTTACGCACTTGATTTGGCAAATTACACGAAACTGCTAAATTCATTGACTAAAAAGTCTTAATATTAATAAAGAGCCTGACAGTAGTAGCAAAGTAATTAATGAGCTAATGACTGTCAGGTTTTCTACTTTTCATTTTATTAGTCCTAATTTAACATTATTTTTATTTTCTCTATTCATGTAGCTGTTTCAGTTGACTATTAGTTTGACGCCATAACTGTTGAAATGCAGGATTATTTTTTCGATGCTCAGGTAAGCGTTCGATTTGCTGTTGAACTTGAATAAAAGTCTGCTTCGCTTGACGATTGTGATTCATCATTTGGTAAGCAAATGCTTTTTTATAAAGCCATTGGGGTGATTGTTGTAGGCTTTTAGGTAATAACGCAATTGCATCAGATATTTTATGCCATTGCTGAGCATGCTGGTAGCTTTCTACCATGAGTTCAATAATTGTGACAATTGCGCCAAAGTTTTTAATCGCCTGATTTAATCCCTGCTCAATTTGTACAATTGGTAGCGGTTTAATTTTCAACTGTACTCTGGTTCGCTCAAGATAAACTTGTGGCGGTGTTTTTTTATCGACGTCAATCGCTTGATCAAAATGACGTATTGACAAATTCAATTGATTCTTTTGTTCGTACACTTTAGCTAGTGTTCGATGCCCTGCTGGTGAATCAGGTTGCTGTTTTAAATAATTTAATAATTGCTTTTCTGCCAACTCTAGCTGTCCTTGCACAGAATAAATATATCCTTGCCAATAAAGTGCTTCGTGAAAATTATTATCCAGTTTAAGCGCCTGCTGATAATCTTGCATCGCTAATACATATTCTTCGCTGTCTTGATAGACTCTTCCACGCTTAATATAAAGTTGTGGATTATTAGGTGATTTTGAAATTTGATGTGATAACTGATGCACACGATCGTGCTTGACACCATGTGCAAATAAAAAATTACACATAAAAATACAGGCAACAATGATTAGTCGAATATAAACATGAAAATTAAACACTTGTTATTCTTTCCTCTGAGGATAACAATTGAAATAATTGCTACTGATAAGTAGTCGCCCCTGAAAAAAAGCCTAACCTTCTGATATTTAACAAATAATCTCTAATCAAGAACCCCTTTTTCGACCAAAAATGTTAGAATAACTCTCAACTTTTT